>CP040001.1:0-300000 GCA_013100825.1 Candidatus Saccharibacteria bacterium oral taxon 488 | reverse complement strand
TAGAAGTTGCAATATAAGTAAAGGTAATAGGGAGGCTTGGAATGGGGCTAGTTAGAAATATCAAGGAGGCGGCTGACGTACGTAAGCGAGAGCGAGACATATTGACGTCGAAATGCACAATAAAAATCGGCGACAGAGTGGCGTTCGCTCGAAATATTGATAAAGATGGCAGAGTAGTAGTGGGTGTAGTTGTTGGATATAAGAATGGTGTGTTCGTGGTTAAATACGATCCGCAACTCATCGTCGGCAATACTATTCAGTATTTTACTAGAAAATCTTATGAGCTGACTTTAGTTCATGACATGGATAAATCAAGCTAGCTAAAACATAATGGGCGTAAACGTCAATAATATGTGTGCGCCTAAAAGGTTGACTGAGGCGGTGGCGAATTACGTGCCGCCTCTTTTATGTTATAATAGCCCTAGGAATTGCGGATCGAAAGAGCCGCTTTTTTATTTGGAGAAATTATCATGGCAACCAGAAAAATGATGCGCAGGAACAGGCGAAGTAGCAAGCAGGCTAATCGCAAAAACTCGAAGCAGCAGCTGCGCGGGATTGTTAAGGATAAGCAAAAAAAGCCACCTGTCAAGCTGTCAAAACAGCCTGAACAACCAGAACCAGGACAGCCAACGAAATATAAGCCAGAGTATTGTCAGCAACTCATTGACTATTTTTCAATCGAGCCACTAGAAATTATTAGAGAACAGGAGATAGTCGGCACCGAGGGCGGCAAATACGTCTCGCGCCGCCTGCCGCAACGTTTCCCATGGTTTGAAGGCTTTGCCAGAAAAATTGGCGTTCACCGCAATACACTGAAGAACTGGTGTGCTGAACATCCAGAATTCGCTGAAGCCTACGAAACTGCCAAGGATTTACAGCGCGAGTTCATCGTTGACGTGGCTTTGAGCGGTGCTGCGCCACCAAGTTTTGCTATCTTTACTATGAAAAATGTCTGCGGCTGGCGGGACGAGCGAGACTTGAAGCTGAAAAAAGCGAAAGAGGAAGGCGATATTGATGACGACGAGCTCAAGGCAGCCATCTTTGAATAATCTCACCAGAGCGGATATTCTGCGGCTTTGCGACAAGTATTGGGATACTGACCGCGACAAGCTACGCCGCTATCTACTGGCGATATTCAAGCGGCGGGAGAATATTCACCTTTTCGGCTGGTTCATCGCACGGCCGTATTTTCCACTAGAAACGCCGCCGTTTCACAAAGAGATATTAGACCTGATCAGCAACAAGGACAATCGGCGAGTTGGCGTTATTGCACCCCGTGGTCATGCTAAATCAACCACAGTAGATATGACATACCCGTTGTGGGCTGGTTGTTTTAAGCAGGAAGAGTTCGTGGTGATAATCAGCGATACCTACACTCAGGCAGCTGAGTTCATCAACGCATTGAAAGATGAGTTTGAACACAATCCGAAAATCAAGTGGCTATTCGGCGACATGAAGGGTGACGATTGGCAAGATGGTGAGTTTGTGTTGAGCAACGGCATTAAATATGCTGCCAAAGGTTCTGGTATGAAAATCCGTGGTATTCGCCATCGACACACCCGACCGACGCTGATGATATTTGACGACATTGAGAACGACGAGAATATTAAGAGTGCTGAGCAACGTCAAAAGCTCTATCATTGGTTTACCAAGGCGGCCATACCAGCACTGGCAAGAGGCGGGCGGGCTGTTATAATCGGTACGATTCTTCACTTTGACAGCCTCGTAAATAAGGTGATGAAACAGCAAGACGTGTTTAAGAGTTGGCAAACGCGGGTGTTTTACGCAATCACCACGGAAGAGGACGGTACAGAGCGGGCTTTGTGGCCAGAGCACCGCAGCCTGGAAAAGCTGAGGGCTATGCGAGATGACCCGAGCGATCAAGAGTTCGTTGGCAGCATTGCTTTTGCGCAGGAGTATCAGCACAAGCCGTTCAGCGAAGAGGATGCTATCATCAAGCCTGATTGGATTAAAGAATGTGAGCCGAGCCAGGTGCCAGATAAGCATGCACGGCTGGCGAGGGTGCTGACAATCGACCCTGCCGCCAGTGAACGCCAGACGGCCGACCCAACCGCTATGGGTGTCGCTGACCTGTACACTGATGGAAATGTCTACATACGTGCGATACGCAACCAACGAACCTCGCCGAGTGTTACTGCTGATACGGTAAGGGAGCTTGATGAAATATACAAACCGCAGGTGGTTGGTATAGAGGAGGGCGCGCTGGGGCTGGTGTTTCGGGATTTGCTGGCGGGACTACCTGTTATTGGCTTGAAGCCCGACAAAGACAAGGTACGGCGACTGCTGGCCGTGAGCCGATTCTTTGAGGCTGGTAGGATATACATCGTCAAGGATATTCAGAATGGGCAGGCGTTACGCGAGCAGCTGATTGAATTCCCGAAAGGTACTCATGATGATATGGTGGACATGGTGGTTTATGCGATACGGTTGCTGCTGGTGGAGGGAGCAGGTCAGGACTCTGACGGGTTTGATGAGAGCGGGGCGTATCATGAAAAAAGAAGCGCAGACGACGATGACAAAGAAGATTGGTCAGATGATGATTATGTGGTATAATCAAGCTAGAAATTGCGGTTATCACAGCCGCATTTTTCTTTTGGTCTAGGGTAGCCGCCTATTGCGAGGAGCAAAGTAGTGGCATTTTTTAGTAAAAACAACCCAGAACCGACACCGAAAAATCTAACAAGCGAAATCGGCTTTGCCGGCGACATTGTATTTGAGGGCTTTGATAGCGAGGAGTCACGAGTTGACGACATCAAAATTGAAGATTACCGCAAAATGCTCGACAACGACACGACCGTTGAAGCGCTGTATAACATCTTTACTATGAGTATTCTGGCGGCAACGTATCATATTGACGCCGACAGTAACGATGAGGGGGAAGTGCAAGCTGAGCTGGTGCGGCGCAATTTACTAGAGCCACCACACAAGGGCGGAATGCAAACGCCAATGAGTCTGTTTATTGATCAATCTCTAGCGGCGATTTACGAGGGGTTTGCGCTGTTTGAAAAGGTTTACGAAGTGCGAGACGGCAAATTAGTACTCAAGAGGCTAGCGCACCGCGACGCCACCACGCTCACACTCATTCGTGACACGGATGGTGGTTTTGGCGGAACAAAACAGCGCGCTGCTGACTCCGATGGTGTTTATCACGAGATAATTATTCCAGCACACAAATGCTTCTTGTTCACTTATGGCAAGAGTCGCAGTTACCTTTACGGACGCAGTGCGTTCAAGCCGCTGTATCCACGCTACGACAAGAAACGTCGACTAGAATACCTGGATAGTATTGCTTTGCAAGCTGACGCAATTAAACCGAAAGTTTTGCGGCGTACCGCTGACGGCGTCGTCTCTGATCAGCTAAAAAAAGCACGCAATAAGGCGCTTGAGGTGTTGGGCAGGTTGGGCAAGCGTAACTCAGTAGCGTCACTGCCATATGGTTACGAGCTCGACGTACTAAACACGGAGGGTCGTGATCCACACCAATCGATTGAGCGGCAAAACTCTGAGATGGCGCGAGCATTTCATGCGAGCGTTATTCTTACCGCAACACAAGGCTCGGCAAGTAATGTTGGTTCGTACAGCCTGAGCACCAATCAAAAAGATCTGTTGCAAACGGCTATCACCGGTGTCATGCGGTTACTGGAAGCGCATATCAACCAATACCTCATCGCTAACCTCATTGACTTGAATTTTGCCGAACGACACTATCCAGAATTTCATTTCGATACACCGGACGAATCGATTATCTCGGCGGTGTTTGAGGCGTTCAAGTTGCTTGTGCAAAAAGACAAGGTGTCGGATGATATTGCTGCTGGAATCGAGGAATCAACAGCGACACGCCTTGGTATTGACTTAGAAGCGATTAAAAAGCGACGACAGGAAGACGCGGAAGACGACAAGCCCACTGGTAAAGAGAATAAAAACGCGGAAGATGACAAAGATGGAGGTTCTGGCGGCGACGCCGGCAAATTTCTAGGCGAAGATGACAAACTTGGCGAAGTTGCTCTACCTGAGCCGCACGAGCACGTCGCGATCGACCGAGATTTGACCGACGCCGAAAAACGCGTCAAGTTCAAGGCAATCGAAAAGTGGATGGCTGATCAGGAGGTAAGTTTTGAAACCGCAGCGACCGAGGAACTGCGTAAAGCGGTGGCTGATATCTCGCTCGATGAGGAGTTCACGCTGCCGGCTAGCTATTCTGCGCTGCTGGCAAAACAATATCGCACAGCTTACAACTACGGCAAGCTATCCGCGGCAGATGAGCAGAAGCTGCCAGCACCAGTTCTGAAAAAGGAGCTGAGGGCGCGAGAAAAACAATACGTGGATTTCATTATCAATATGCAGACTGAAGACGTGCGTAATATTATTGCTGGCGAGAAGTTGAAGCAGCCTATTAACTTGGCTGATGGTGACGACGAGGACATTGATGAAGAAGCTGGAATATCTAATACTGGCGGCAGACAGGACGAAGCTGCCCGCAATGCGATGTTAGAATCAATTGGCTTATTGACCAGCGCCTGGATAACGCAAGCGGTGCTCGGTACAAAAGGCACGATTGTTACGCAGGGTATGAATGATGGGCGTGATGATAGTTTTTCATTCTTTGATGAAGATGACGACACGGCTGTCTATCAGTGGTCGGCGCGGATGGAGAAAAACACCTGTCCAATTTGCGCCGAGCTAGACGGCAAGGTGATTTCTGCCAACGAACGCAGAACTACGTTCCAGCGGCCGCCAAAGCACATCAACTGTGGTTGCATTTGGGTGAGGGTGTCGGCGCTAAACAAGGACTATAAGTTGCCGGCGGTAACAGGGATTGATAATAAGCTCATTGAGCAGCTGGAATATATTCAGAGAACAACCAAAGCTGAGCTGGCAAATACGATACCTGGAGCATTGAAATACACAAAGGCGGAGCTGTCGAGCATTGAGGCGTATAAAGGGAATGGGTACATCAACATTAACCAGGCGCTGTTGGGTAAACATCCTATGAATCCGTATGCTGAAAATGACATAAAGCAGTTAGATAAAGCGATTAAGAGGACGACTCTGGAAAATGACGTATTGCTGTACCGCGGCGTAGGATTTAAGAAACCTTTGAAGGTAGGTGAGGAGATAAACAACCCTAATTTTCTGTCAACATCGACAAGCCGCGACATATCAATGGAATTTGCAGAGAAAGCTGATTGGCAAAAATACATCCTGGTATTTCGTGCACCCAAGAATATGCCATATTTGGACATTGAGAAAACATTGGCAGATAATAATGTCAATTCAACAATTAATGAACGAGAATACCTACTATCTCGAGGCAAGAAGTTTGTTGTAAAAAATCTCTCAAAGAGGGATAATGGAGTTATAGTAGCGGAGGTGGAGATGACGGACGATACAAAATACTTGGATAATAGCAACGATAGTATCCTCACTGAGGATTTACTGAGGGAGATTGACGAATCGTACGAGCGCTCCAAAAAGCGCCTTGCTGATCCAGGCTACAAGCCGAGCCAAACAACCAGGCGCCTACACCACATCTGGCAAATGGACTCTGACTACTTTAATGAGCACCCTGAAGCTATCAAATCCAAAGATAACGATGAATAGTTGTTGCTAATATAGCCTTTGTGGTATAATAGCCGTAATGAATTGCGATCGCATGTAGGTCGCAATTTTTCTTTTTGGCATCGGAAGTTACCCTCTGTGAATTACTCTTGAATAATTGCAACACAAACATTTTACAGTTGATATTGTAAAACTCCACTTTCTCGCCTGCGTGCGGTCGCGGTTCAGCCAGGAGAAATCATATGAGTATGCATGTTTTTATCAATCGAGACACAAAGGTAGAGCTAGCCGACAGTGAGGGCGGTAAATATAAGCGTTTCAAGAAGCAGATTTGTCAGTTCGGTGAGTATGTTGATCCAAACAACACCTCAAAAAGGATGGTGCTTGATAAGCTATTCGGCAAGCGGCTGAAAGAGAACTTTGACAATGGTAAATACGGCGTTGTGGCAGTACCGCTGGGTCATCCTAGGAATTCATCTGAGCTGGCGGCTTGGAATAGGGGTGAAATGGTCGATATGGAGTTGACCGACGATGGAATCAACGCTGTCATCGAAATACGAGACGATGAAACCGCAAAAAGCATTGAGAATCGCAATATTCCTGACGTGTCAATGGGTTTTGAAGACAATTACCTCGACAAAAAGACCGGCAAGTTTGTTGGGCCGCTGTTGAAGCATGTCGGGCTAGTTGTTGACCCGTATATCAAAGGTATGCGGCGATTTGTGCCGCTTGCCGATGAAGTACCGGCAATATTGTTTAGTGATAGTCAAGATTATGAAAAGGAGGACAAGACTATGACAGTAAAAGTTAAGAATGACCGCGAGTTTGACGTTGAAGTAACCTACGCGGTTGACGGCGAAAACAAAACCGAAACGGTTGCTGCTGGTGCTGAGATTGAAGTGCCAGAAGACCAAGCAGAAGCTGTGAAGCAACAAATCGCTGACGCTGAGGCGCCAAAAGATAATGACAAAGAGGATGAGCTGTCCAAACGCGAGAAAGCATTGGCCGATCGCGAAGCTGCGCTGGCAGAAAAGGAAGCTGCAGCAGCAAAGCGCGACGCTGAGGCGAAGTTTAACAAGTTGTTGAGTGATGGCAAGGTGGTGCCAGCTCAAAAAGATGCATTTATGGCGCTATCCGAGGCATCAAGCACTGAAATCCACCTATCTGATGATGAAACCAAGACTGTTGATACGTTATTAAGCGAGTTTATCGAGGCAAGTCCAAAACTGAACTTGACCGACGAGAAAGGAACTGACGGCGAAGGCAACGGTGGCGGCGATGAAGTTCAGCTAAGCGAGGATGAACAAAGCCTGACAGACCTCGGCTTGAGCGAAGAAGATTTGAAAGAAACTAAACGTCAGGAAAAGGGAGAATAGCAAATGGCTAATCTAACAGCTCCGCGAGACGACAGCCGACAAACCGGTGATTTGGTTGAAGTTGATGCGGGAACAAATAAGATTTTTCACGGCGCTGCTGTGACAATCGCAAGCAACGGCTATGCACATGCTGGCGCTCCAAAAGAGCCTTTTGTAGGCGTCGCCCAGGAATCCGTAACCGGTGGACTAGTGCGCGTATACACTGAGGGCGTGGTGAGCTTTAACTGTGCGGCTACTGTCGGTATTCAAGCGAACGTAGGCAAAAATGTCGCGCTCGTTGATGACAATACTGTCGGTTTGGCAACAGGCAATGACGCTGTAGTCATCGGGATTATTACTAAAATTGAATCGACTACATCGGTTCGAGTTAAATTACGATAGAAAGGAATAGAAAATGAGTTTGAATCCTACACAGCTCGGTCGCGCGGACCTGTACGTCAAGACAATTTTCCGCAAAGCAATGAGCGAAGAGTCGAACGACATAGCTAAAGATTTGTATGCCATTACTCCAAACAAATCTGGTTTTGCGCGGATTTTGAACCTAACCGCCGTACCAGGCATGAGGCGTTGGGAGAGTGAGCGTCGACCAGGCACGTTCTCGTTCAACGTGGAGATGCAGAAAATTGGTAAATGGGAGCAGTCTGTTGCCATTGACGGTGCAGATATCGAAGACGACGAGCTTGGCATTTACAAATCAGGTATTGAAGAAATGGCTCTTGAAAACAAGTTGATGTACTCGGCCTTGGCTATCGAGGCTATCAACAAGGGCTTCGTCACGAAGTCTGGCGATGGACACAACTTCTTCTCTACTGAGCACGGCAACCTACAAACTGGCGACCTGACAGCTGCTAATTACGAAGCTGCTCGCCTGAAAGTCCAGACTCAGAAAGCTGAAAACGGCAAATCGTTTGGCTATCTCGTCGACACTTTGATCGTTGGACCAAACATGGAAAGCAAGGCGCGTGCTGTTGTCGAGAAAGAGAATCTTGCTGGCGGGGAAAGTAACACTAACTACCACACCGCAAAGATTTTGGTTATTCCGCAAATTACAGATAATAGCTGGTATGTTGCCTGCCTGAGTCGAAAGGTCAAGCCAGTTGAAGTGTGTGAACGCCGCCCAATTGGAAAGCTGCGCCAAATCCTGAAAGATCGCCAGGAAGACCAGGACGTCTACACTTGGGGTACTGACGGTCGCTTTGACGCTGCGTATGCAAATTATCGATTAATTGCCGGTTCGGTGGGTTCTTAGGAGGAAGTCATGGAAGATCAGCCAAAATCTGAAAACAAGAAAGCTCCAGAGCAGACCAGCCAGCCAAAATCTGAAAACAAGAAAGCTGAAAAAGCCTTCTGGGTTGACGGATTTGGCGTAACAATGGCTAAATCGCAAGAGGCAGCCGAGAAGAAAGTTAAAAACATTCTTTCTGAGCAAAGCGAATAGCTTTCTGACATGGCAGCGGATAGGAGTATTTCCGCTGCCAGAATGAGAAAGGTATAAATTGCAAATGACAGCGTATTACACAACACTACAAGATATACTCGAGGAAGCAGGGCTACACCATGTTGAAAATGGCGTAGCTTTGAGTGGCGTGGTTGATGGAATAAATACAACATTTACAACCGACCGCAAGCCTATCACCGATCGTAATTTCGACGATACAGTCACGGTTGATGATTTCGTGGTGTTCGTCGATGGTGTACCCGTTAAGGCTGTTAGCGTAAATGAAGCATTCGGCGTGATTGAACTAGAAAAAGCGCCAAAACACAATTCGGTAGTTACAATCGACTATTCATACGCTTCCGTGCCACTGCGTGTAGTTGGACTGGCACGCAAGGCAGCGATAGCTTGGATTGATAAGAGCATGGAAGGAGTTGACCCCTGTGCGCCGTATGGTAAATATGGTCGCGAAATCCCAGGCAGGGTAGTGGAGCTGTGTACGAACTACGCGGCCGCTCGGTTGTTGATCCGCGAGTATGGTTTTAATCAAGACATTGAGGGCACGAGCAAGGACGGCTATAAGCGGCTAGAGGTCGTAAAACAAGATATGCAAGAGTTTGTGAAATCTGGCGGCGTTTGCGGTGATGGCAGTGATGGCCTGAGCGCTGGATTTGGCGCTGTTGGTGCGCGATGCGACGGTGATTTATTCGGCGATTTTCCGGATAGGCGGCATCCGCGCAATGACGACTACTATGAGCGCGAGGATTAAGCTATGGGCTTGCAGCTGGTATTCTCTGTCGAGGGACGCAAAGAAGTTTTGCGGGATTTAGATACGCGTGGGCGTAAAGCTAAAAACCTGCAAGCACCGCTCAAAGAATCCGCAGATTACATGATGAAAGTCATCGACCAGAACTTTGGCTCGCACGGTGGCGTGTGGGGCAAGTGGAAGCGACGCAAAAAGGCATATCCGTGGCGGATGCTCGAGAAAACTGGCGCAATGCGGCGTGGTTTTCGCAGCAGGATATACACGAAAAAAGCAGAAATATCTAACTTGCGTCCATATTTTAAGTATCATCAGTCGCGCCAGCCGCGTAAATATCTGCCGCGCCGCGTAATGATGGCGATTGAGGAACAGCAAGCAAGAGAAGTAACGCGCATATTCCAGCGCCACATAATGTAACAGGAGGAAACCATGGCTAAATATGTTGACCCAATACTCAAGCAAATCAAGGACATTCTAGAAAAGGACGGCCCGGCAATTCTGCGTGGTCGGTATGGTTATGGCGACCCTGTTGTCATAAACAAAAGCCAGCTGACACAGCCGATGGCGTTTATCAGTTTTGACAACGGCTACGAGATTCATGATTCAGCTGGCGGCGAAGTCGAGAGTAATATGGCGATCGTCTTGTGTGTGGTTGTAGATATGACTAAAGATTTCAATCAAGGAACAGACGCGCGCAGCCATCTCGAGCTGGTGGAATTGGTGGCGGCACGGCACGATGATATGACACTACGAAAAGGCAGTATTATCGGCGCGCTGAGAGCTAATCAAGACCCAGGTGAGCGTGTATGGATTGATGCCGGTGAGGAGACGACGGTGGAGTTTGACGCCACGCCACGCGATAAGGGGCTGTTTACCGCCGAGGCCATTGTACGGTTTAAGGTTAAACATGCGCAATTCCGTCCAGACTTATTATCGTGATTGTGATATAATTAGAGTAACAAATTGCGGTCTCCGAAGGTCGCAATTTTCTTTTTTTGCCTCTTTATAGGAGGCGCTTTTTTGTTACCTAGGTAATAATAAAAGGAGCAAGAAATGCCAACATTTTCAGGACGAAAAGTTGCTGTCGGTATCGGGCTGGAAGATCCGAACGACAAAGGCAAGGCGGTCGCGCCAACGTACGGTGCGCCACATCTCGATATTAGCTTTAAGGATTCGCCAACCAGCAAGATGAACGAGTCAGCGCTCGGCACGATCATCAAAAACAACGGTAAAACCGACGTGCTGGTAGAGGGCGACGGCTCGATATCAACAAAGCTGTGGGCCAAGGGGCTGTACTACTGGCT
The DNA here is from genome assembly GCA_013100825.1 of Candidatus Saccharibacteria bacterium oral taxon 488. Lineage (NCBI taxonomy): Bacteria > Candidatus Saccharimonadota > Candidatus Saccharibacteria bacterium oral taxon 488. The sequence continues at coordinate 289,542 of CP040001.1, read as the reverse complement.
GGCGCTAGTATTTGGACAGAAACCAACCACCACTGGCGTCCAGGGCGACACCAACGCTAAAGAGCACCTGTTTACACTGAGGGACGACAATAACCATATCTCAGCAACTATGACGATCAAGGAACCAAACCTATCGGCGCAATTTGCCTACGCCATGGCAGATTCTGTGACGTTTACGTGGACACCTGACGACTTTCCAAAGGTGGAGGTAGTGTTTAAGTCGCATAAGAGCAAGGAAATCAGTGGTGGTAACGTGGCATATACCATCGATGACACTGAATTCCTAGCGAAGCACGCGATGTTTAAGATTGCTGACGATTTGGCAGGGCTTGACGCCGCACCTGAAGCAAAAGATATCAAGAGCTTGACGCTAACGATCACCAAAAATCTCCAGCCACAGCAGACTATGGATTCCAAGGATACCTACGGCGAGATTCTAAACGGCGAGTTTGAGGTGTCCGTGTCCATCGAGAAGCTATACCGCGACAAAACCTACCGTGCGATGAGCTATAATGACGAGCACAAGGCATTGCGAGTAGCGTTCATCGATGACAAGAACAAGGCTGGCACGAAAACCGACACCAGTTTGACCTTCGACATCGCTGTCGCAGTATTTAGCGGCTACGAGCCAAGTTATGGCGTGAGCGACATTGCCACCGAGAAGATCGATGCAGTCATGTTGCTCAACACGGCTGATTTTAACAAATCGATTACTGCGAAGTTGGTGAATAAATACACCTATTAACATCGCGTATCAGAAAAAGCCCGCAATCGCGCGGGCTTTTCATCTAGCGGTGCTTGTCGCAAGCGATGCCGTCGCCGTCTCTATCAAGGTGCGGTGAATATCCTGGCTCGCCACGTCGCATATGACTATAGCCAGCAGCACGTGCCTCTTTACAACTGCTGAAGCTAACACCTGAGGGTGCTGGTGCCGCTTGGCTTTGAGCCTGTTGCTGACGTTGTCTCTCTGCTGCGGCCGCTTCAGCGGACTGACGCTGAGCCTCAGCCTGAGCCCTCTTTTCTGCGGCTGACGTTTTACTGCCAGCACACGTGTTATCACTCCAAAGTCCTCGCTTGTTGTTGCGAGCATCATCCTGAGCGGCCTTGAATTGAGACTGCCATTTGTGAGGGTTTGATCTGTAGGTATATTCATGTCCGTAGCCATCTTTAATCATTTGGTACGCAACATTGGTGCCGTCCTCTAAGTAAACATAAAACAGCTTGCGTCCATATTTATCAACTGAATCTTGCGTCGGATCCGATACAAGGTAGACTGTTTTGCCGTTGACTAGTTCGTTCATTTTATTCGAAGCTTCTACACCAAAACATTCAACTGGCTTGCTTGGGTGCTTCGTCTCGGGGGTGTCAAGCCCAATGAGGCGGACTTTATAACCGCCAGCTTGGATAGTGTCACCGTCAATCACCCTTGTGATAGTGATCTTCTCCCCATCTTTGAATTTAGGGTCTTGCGCCAAGTTCTCGTCTATTTTGGGTGTTTCTGGCTGCGCCATCTTTTGCTCAGCGGCCGGTCTTGCATCGCTATGAGTATTTGATGATTCTTTATTCGAATTTGTGAATGAGCCACCAACAACAGAGACTACGAACATCACAGCTAAAATGACTATAAATCCCTTAGCTGTATCCCGGGCTTGTCTGTCTATCCTTTTGCGCTTGGCGGCGTAAAACCCTGCGTAAACCGGCAACCCAATTAGTGTACCAACAAACATAAAGATGAAAAAGTTTTTAGCGTGTACACCTAGCAATATTGAGACAGACCATATGATGATATGCACCCATTTTGGCATGACGTGCGGCATAGGATCATCTGCCGCCGGTTTTTTTAGTTTAGTTTTTTGCCCGGATTGGCTACCTTCAATACCAAGGCTTTTTTCGCAATTCTTTTTTACCCTACGCATACTACAAATATACACCCTGTGCTATAATAAAGACAACAAATTGCGATCACCTAGGTCGCAATTTTCTTTTGCCACAAGAGTGGTCGCTTTTAATTAAGGAGGCACTCATGCAAGACACGAAAACTATTCAACTACCAAGCGGAGGTGAGGCGGTTTTACGAACGGCAATCACTAACCGTACACGTAAAGAATTTGCTAAAGCGAAAGACGACGTTGATTTAGCAATCGAGCTAGGCATCAAGTCTGTTCTTGTCCGATATAAAGACGCTGACGGTCCTGAGGCAGCATACGAAGCGTTAATGGACTCGACCAGCGGTGAAGACTTCAATGTAATTTCTGAATCTTTGCAAGAAATTCTAGATCCTAAATCAAGCCCAAAAGGATAACCGCGCTTGCGCAAGACTACGAGCGGGCGTATCGAGCAAAGACTGCAGTTCCAGAACCGATAGTCATCGCAGGAATCCTCAGAGACTACGGTTGGACATACGAAGAATATCTAGATACACCCGAATGGATTATAGAGGCGATTATGGCGAAGCGTGCTGTTGAGAATAAGTTGGAAGCTGAGTCCTACGATAAATTATCGAAAGGGCGTAGTTAGTTATGGCTAGCAGTGAACTCACCCTAACGATTAAGGGCAACAGCTCACAGCTTATTGCGGCCCTGAACAAGGCTGGCGCGGCTGTTGATGGCTTTGCTAATAAATCTAGCAGCTCTGGCAACAAATCTAAAAATGCGTTCAGCGGTTTGAGCGGTGCAGTTTCGGTCGCGGCTGGTAATTTGATTTCTGCTGGCGTCCACAAAGCCTTTGATATGATCAACAGCTCTGTTGATGGTGCTATCCGTCGCGTGGACATTTTGAATAACTTTCCTAAGGTAATGAGTAACCTCGGCATATCTGCCGATGATTCAAAAAAGGCTATCACACGAATGGCCGATGCGCTGAAGGGTCTGCCAACCTCGCTAGATAGTGCAGCTGCGTCGGTTCAACGTCTGACATCGAAGAATGGTGACGTTGGCAAATCTACTGAAATGTTTCTGGCGCTCAACAATGCTATTCTAGCCGGCGGTGCGCCAATGGATATCCAGGCCACAGCAATTGAGCAGATTTCACAGGCATATGCTAAAGGCAAGCCAGATATGATGGAGTGGCGCGCGCTACAGAGCGCCATGCCAGCACAGTTGAAGCAGATTGCACAGGCGTTCTTTCAAAACGGTTCGGCACTGGACGTCTACCTCAAAAAAGCCCAGGAATACGCCAAGAAAAACCCAATGTCATCAACTGGTAAGGAGCTTGTCGACCAATTAACCGCAGTCAAGAATGGCACTGGAGACATGACAACGGCACTGGGCACGGCAATGCGCACCGGTATCATCTCAATGGATGATTTCATGGACACGATTACTAAGCTGAACAAGGAGGGCGCCAATGGGTTCCAGAGTTTTGAGAAGCAGGCGCGCAATAGCACTGGCGGAATCCAGACAGCAATAGAGAATTCAAAGACGGCAGTGATTCGTGGTATAGGGAAGATTATTGAGGCTTTTGGAAGCGGCAACCTAGCCGAAACTGTTAGCGGATTAGGATCTGGGTTTGAGAGCGCCCTTGCCTCAGTGGCCGGTCTAATAAAATTTGTGAAAGATAATAGTGCAGTATTCACAGTAATAGCAGTTGGGGTTGGGGTATTCACTGGCGCAGTAGTCGCATACAATACCGCTGTATGGCTAGCTAGCGCAGCCTCTAAAGCATGGACTGTTGCAACACAAACGGCAACTGCCGTACAATGGTTATTCAATGCTGCCTTGAACGCTAATCCATTGGCTCTATTGGCCGTAGCTCTTGCAGCAGTTGTAGCTGGGCTGGTTTGGTTCTTTACTCAGACAGAGACAGGTAAGAATATCTGGAATGGGTTCGTGGAGTTCTTATCATCGACAATTACGTCGATCGGGCAATGGTTTCAAGGGCTTTGGGACGGGATCGTGAACACCTTTGGCGGTGTTGCTGGCTGGTTTGGTGGCATATTTCAAGGTGCATGGAATGCAATCACTGGTGTGTTTGGAAGGCTTGGCGGGTTCTTTGGCGGTGTCTGGAATAGTATCACTGGCATGTTTGGACAGCTGGGTGGTTTTGTTGGCAATGCTATTGGCGGCGCAGTTAGAGGTGCAGTTAATGGCGCACTAAGTATGGTTGAGAGTATGGCAAATGGGTTCATTGGTATGATTAATGGTGCCATTGGAGTTATTAATAAGATACCAGGGGTCCACATTGGCAACATTGGCATGCTTCGTGTCCCGCGGTTGGCGACTGGTGGTATCGTTACTCCACAGGGCGGCGGTTCAATTATTTACGCCGGCGATGGCGGGCAGAATGAATGGGTTGTGCCAGAGAGCAAAATGGCAAGCTTGGTGGCGCAAATTAATAGGCGAACAGGAGACGAGGGTGGCGGCATGACAAAACATATTACCGTCAACAACACCTACAACGTGCGTGATAAGGTCGATGCGCAGATGGTGGCAAGCGATTTGGGGTATTTGTTAAGTCAGGCATAGGAGGCAGGTATGTGGCAAGTATTTTTGAACGACTTTCAGATAAACAATCAGCTCATCGGCATGCACTTGGATGAGCCGATTGAGGGTTTGGCTGGGTTGCCTGCGATTCGCACATCGCAGGGGATTAATTTGGGGCGGAATGGCGGCTGGACGACAAAACAGCTGTACGAGGCGCGATTTATTTCGTTTAGTGGGCGGATTTTCGGCAGAACGGTACGTGAAACTGAGGAACGGCGGCGTGAGTTTGCCACGATTTTGGCAAAGTTGGTGAAAGACAGGGGTACACTTCGCGTGATTACGCCTGGTGGACAGGTTTATTCGACAGAGGTGGTACTAATCGGTGTGGAGATGCCGATAGAAAAACTGCTAAATCTGGTGAAATGGAAAATCAACCTAAAAGCAGACGACCCTCTACTATATGACAACAGCGATGGCGAAATGCTAGCGACTATTCGCAAGACACGCCAAGGCGGATTTACGATACCGTTCACACTACCGCTGTATATTAGTCCGGACGAGCAGCCAGTGACGGTTAATAACTCGGGAAACGAGACGATATTACCAAATATAATCATCCACACCAAAGCCACTAATCCAAAGCTGATAAATCGTACGACAAATCAAACGATGGGGCTTATTCTGACGGTCGGCGCGAGTGGCAAGTTGGAAATTGACATGAAAAACAAGACGATTTTGCTAGATGGAATGAATGTATATGATTCGCAGGCTGTCGGCTCGAGCTTCTGGGGACTAGCGCCTGGCGACAACATGATCGAGCTGCAAACTGATGAGCAAGACGAGCAGACAGAAGCAGAGCTGCGATTTAGAAGTGGATACATAGGGATTTGAGCTATGGCAGAATATAAGATCGAAGTTTACAGCAAGAATGGAAAATGCCTCGGCGATATTCGCCATTTAGCACAGGGACTAAAATGGACTGAGCAGCGCAACGCCGCCGAGACGGTTAGTTTTCGGATGGATTTGGCGCGATATGAGGAATATGTCAAAAAAACCGGCATGCGGCCGTATGATTTTATGGATGCCGGCACGACAGATATTCGGATTGTTCGAAATGGCAAAGATAGGATTGGCGCACACCTTATTAAAATAGACTTCTCACCAAATGATCCATCAGTAGATATTGAGCTGAGTTTTACTGGCTACCTCAATTATTTTAAGGACGCTTATGTTGATGCTGATTATGACAAAACTAGGCAAGGCGATATCGCTTGGGGTGTAATAAATCAGTACCAGGAAAAGCAGGATGGAGATTTCGGTATTCGGCGTGGTAGGTTCACGTCGCTTGGCAAAAATCCGCGTCAGCGTCATCAGAAACGCGCCAACGTGAAGGATTTTCTGGTACGACTAAGTAATGTCATCGGCGGACCAGACTTTCAGTTCACGCCTGATAAAAAGTTCAATACGTTTGATGCGATGGGGAGCTATCGCCCAGATATTAAATTGATTTACCCAGAGAATGTTGCCGGTTTTGGATTTGAGAGGAGTGTAGATAGTCTGGCTAATTATGTAATTGGTATCGGTAGTGGTAATGGTGACGATGCAATCGTAGCGACGGCAACCGATCCATTCTCTCGTCAAGCACTATATCGCCGTGAGAAGATTGTCACGTTTAGTTCTGTAGAGCGCGAAGAGACTTTGCAAGAAAACACAAATGGCGTATTAGAGATGCTGAAGGATGTTCGTGAACTGCCAAGCTTTACACTAGCTGATGGAATAATCGATCTTAATGACATAGGGCTTGGTGATACCATCTACGCAGAAATGAATGGCTACGTCATGTTTGAACATATCCGCGGATTTTATCGTATCGAAAAAATCGAGGTCGATGTGGATGAGAATGATGCTGAAGAGGTCAAGTTAACATTCGACAATTTAAGTGTTGATGATGTCATCGCGCAGCAGGAAGAAAATGAGTAGACTAATTGAGCTAGAGGAGCGAGGCTTGGTTGGCATGTTAGCGAGAATTAAAGCGCAACATACTGACCTGAAAAGCACTCCACAGCCAACAAGCGTTAAGTCCGGTGTCAGGACATATCAGATTCCAGAAGGCAATCTATGGAATGAGTTTGAGGTATACAGAAAGATAAATGGCACGGAGGTGTTTATCGGTAAGCATAGACATTATATGCTGCCAGGCACGGGAGGGGTAAACACTCCTGATACTTTCAATATAATCACTGAATTTTTTCCAGAAAATCAAAAGAGCCCGGTAGTCTATCCCTACTTGGTAGTGTCGGTTGACGGACATTCCTGGGAGCCCATATACGATCCATCCATAGGATTAGCTTTTGCGGTGAAGGACCCTCACGCAAGATCTCATGTGTTTTCTGGTTGGTATTTAAAGGATTCAACGAATTATCGGAGCCGTGATGCTCTAAAGTTTTTGTACGTGACAAACGGCTATTATGATACACCAGATTACGCAAATGTTGAGTTGAAAATTCGATTTATGGTTCGCAGTACGGACAAGGGTAAAATAAAAATAAAGGTAGTGCTAGATGATTAGCAGGATTGACAAGGATAGTTTGATAACTCAAATAGCTGACATACAGCGCGAGATGCATGACGAAAAGACCAGGCAGTTTGTTGGTAGTAATCAGATAGTCATGAAATTATCTGAGATGTCCTCTAGTACATGGGATTTTAGTATACATCCGCACAGAGCTGAGCAGTCTTTTAGCGAGGCTGGATGGAACGTGGTATTAGTTACGGCTAAGGCTAAAAATTCAAATAATCTCGTGGCCGACCTTGCGATTCGAACCAGCACAAAAGATGCGCTCACTAGGATTATCGACATACCACTGCCGCCCGCACAATCAAATACGAAGAAATGGTTTGTTCCTGTCTTTGGAAAAAGAGTGGTGCCCATCTTGTTCAAGTTGCAGATTATAGCTAATGACGAGTGTGATGTCTCGTGGGAGGAGTATCAGGGATGAGTATTAACCGTTCAAGCCAATTTCCAGATATTGTTCGAACAATGAAAGACATTGAAAAATGGCAGCGTGAGAAAAAAGAGAACCAGATAGTAGGTGCTGATGCCGTGAAAACGTTTTTAACTCAGACCGACCGCGAGTGGGACTGGACTGGCACGACATCTTTTGAAGGGTCTGCGAAGGTTAAACGGCTTCGGGTGTCTTTTATTCCAGAAAAAAGTACGACTGCTGGATTAAAACTGCAGACAGCTCATGAAATTGTTGGCTATCCAACTGCACCACTAACCATTAATAGCATGCGCGAGCCTATAGAGATTGGTCAGCCTCAAAATTGGGACGTAACGATAATTTGGTTCGGCGATGAAGAAATTAGAGTCAAATTTTTTGTTTCATCAACGGGTAAAGGATCACTACATGTGGTATAATACAAGTAATAAATTGCGACCGCTTGGTGGCAATTTTTCTTTAGCTTTTCTGGCGGCGCGCGGAAAGGAATTGAAATATGACAAGACGAGTTTTCAACTACGGCGGCGGGATGCATAGCCCGGCAGCGCTAACACAGTTTATACGTGACGCACTGGACGGCGAAGTAGCAAATGGTATGGAAGTGGTGGCTGGCAGTGGGATGAATGTTACTGTTAAGTCCGGGACTGCTTCCGTTGGAAAAGACCCGTCATACGACATCAACATTATAGGCACTGAGTCGGTTAGCGTGGGTGCAGCATCGCCATCAAATCCAACGAATACACTAATCGTTGCCTACGTGGATCGTAATGTCGCCGGGAGCACAGCTGTCACAGACAATACTAATGATGTGTTCAAGCTGAAGGCGGTCTCTGGTGCAGCTGCCGCAACACCATCAGACCCTACAACGTCGGCGATTCAGGCGGCGATTGGCGCAGCAAACCCATATATTATACTAGCGAGAGTCCTCAAACGATCTGGAGCAACATCAATTATTAGTAGTGATATTACCGACTTGCGAAAGATGATTACACTGAGAGACGGCAGAATCAACCGATCGGAGATTATCTCTAGCGGTACAGTCCTACCACAAAACCTATCACCGTCTGCTCGTGGTGACCGCAGCACCTCAGAAGTCGACACTGGCATGAGATGGATCGATGGACGCACTATTTACCAGAAGACGTTTTCAATGGGTGGCTTGAAGGTTTCTGGTAAAACAACGAAGCCGCATGGTATTAATAACCTAGATATGGTTATTAATATCCGCGGTATTGCGAAAGAGGACAGTGTTGGCGCGACTATCAATTTACCGCATGCTGCCGACCAACAAGCCTACACGGTGACGGTCAATATTGCGGCTGGTCCAGTTACAGGTATGGGCACAACACTTAATGCATCGACGACAGGGTCATTGGTGGAGCCTGGCATGGGGTATCATGGGTAGCGATAGGTATTGCTTAGGCTTTTTTCATGTATGAATAGTGACAAATGAGGTCTTGTATCCAGACTGATCAGTATAGGTTTGGATGTTAATGTTATCATTGTCAGCATAGACCGTCACCGTGTAGGCTTGTGGTCGGCAGCATGCGGTAAATTGATAGTCGCGCCCAACACTGTCCTCTTTCGCAATACCGCGGATATTAATAACCCATATCTAGGTTATTAATACCATGCGGCTTCGTTGTTTTACCAGAAACCTTCAAGCACCCATTGAAAACGTCTTCTGGTAAATAGTGCGTCATCGATCCATCTCATGCCAGTGTCGACTTCTGAGGTGCTGCCGGTCACCACGAGCGAGACGGTGATAGGTTTTGTGGTAGACTGTATCATGGTATAATCATAAGTAGATATGCGAGTAGTCATGCGAGAGTTTTCAAGGGCGCTTTATCTTGCATGTTTGCTCGGATTTTCAGACTAATCTGTGTTATAATATGGATGTAGGAAATTGCGATCACAAAACGTGGTCGCTTTTTTAATGGAAAAATTATGAGCAATCAGACAGACGTATCAGCAAAAGAATTTGGAGCCTTGCAGGCGAATGTTGAACATATTAAAGAAGATGTTATCGAAATTAAAGATATTGTGCGCAATCAAGACTCTGTTAGCCGGCGAGAATATCAAAAGTTGGCTGATCTCGTTGAGCAGCAATCTGGACGACTCAATACAATCGAGAAAAACCTAGGTATTAATGAGGCCACTTTTACCGGTCAAATGAAACGGTTTATGGATAAGCATGTTGCAGCTGCATTTAGTAGCGCATTGATGCTTGTCGTTATCTGGGCGTTATATGTAACACAATCATCGCAGATCGAGCGGTTGAAAACCGATTTGAACATAACAAACGAAACTGTTCGGTCAAGAGAAAATAGATGACAAGGAGGTCAAATATGAAATCTAAAAAGAAAATTAAATATCAGCTGTCAATACTTGCTGCTACCTGTACAGCACTTGCATATGGCGCAACGTCCTTAGGCAAGATATGGGGATTTGAGCAGTTTGGCGAGCAAATAGCCTCAACACTGGTTGTCGGTGCCGCCATTATTAGCATGATCCTCGGAGGCACGACTGTTCAAAAAAGAATTGACGAAAGCGAGGTCCAGAAGTGAAATCTTTTCGTAAAAATGTAGCAGCATTCTTGGCTGACTATCTAATTGTAGTCTGTTTAGCGTTCATTTTCGCTGTCATTGTGCTGTTCGCTGTATTTGGCAAGAAAGCACCTGATGGCAGTATTACATTTGATGGCAATAAAGCTCAGTACTCAGAAACTCAGAAGAAAGCCTTGTGTAAGGTTAAGGAGCAAGGCGATAGAGCTGTAGCAAGTATGCTTGGCTTTGACGCGCCGCAAGATAAAGGCTCTGGATGTGAGCCGACCGACAAAGAGCTAGCGCAGATGGGTTCTGGTGTCTACTACAAGACCGACCTCTCAAGCCCTGCAGCATTCATAAACGCCATGAACGGTCGTGGCTTCAATGAGGGCTACGGCTTACAGTGTGTGGCAGGCTTCAAGCAGTTTATGTTTAGCTTGAGTGGACGTGTCGTTGCTACCAGAACAGGCGGTGCGAGTGGATACGCAAATCAAGTCGGCGAAATCCAAGCACTCGGCTTTACCTGGCACGGCGGGCAGGCTGGTATGAAAGATGGTGACTGGGCGATTTTTGGTGGTGGAACGTATGGACACGTCGCTATGTACTACCAAGGCAAGTTCTTCGGACAAAACCAAGGCAGTGGCAATATCTATGTTGGTAACGCGTTTAATCTGATGGATTTGGGCGGCTACCGCAATTCAATCATCGGCTACTACCGACCGAATATCTGGAATGGCACTGCTAGCGCGCCAGCCGCTCCAGCAGCCAGCTCAAAAGCAGTGAATGACCAAGTAGTGGCAGATGTCTTGCGTGGCGCGTACGGCAGCGGCAATGACCGCGTAGTACGGCTACAAGCCGCAGGCTACAATCCAGCCGAAGTGCAAGCAGTAGTAAACTCACGCGTAGCGGCTCAAGCTCCACGAGTTAGCGCGCCGGCTTCGACAGGCTACGTTCAGCGAAGTGCTGGCGGTTACGTTGTGCGGCGGGGTGATACGCTCGGCGATATCGCTCTCAGGAACGGCTGGCATGGCACGAGCGGGCTGTTCGGTAATTCTGGCTATACACAAGCCTTGGCAAATAAGAATGGCATTGCTAACCGTGGATTGATTTATCCGGGACAGAGGATAAATCCATGAATCTACAGAAAATAACTATCACTAAATCAAGCCTGTACTTCCGCGAGTGCAAGGCTTGCGGCTGCGTTACGCTGCACATCAGTAAAGCTACGCCAGAAATGCCGGCAGGCTCGACATACAACGATTGCCTGCAATGTCTAGTGGACGCGCACAGCGTACCAGGATTGAGCAGGTGGCACGATCCAAAAACGGGCGCACTACTCAAAGAGCCACGCGGTAAGACACCGCCAACTCTGAGAAGCTGAGGACGCACATGGAAGACTTGACAACATTGAGTGACGCCGAGCTTATTGATGAGTATCGTCAGGCGCTAAAGATGCAAGAGGAGGCAACGGAGCGAATTCTCCAGCTCGAAGACGAACATTTTACTAGAGACCTTGGCAAGACTGCTTTACGATGGATTATCGAAACTAATGCTGTTGACAGTTAAATGCATATCATGGTAAGATAGTCTTATCAGGACAGATCAATCATAGCCTCAAACTATTATTAGTTAATGGGGCTATTTTTGTTTTCAAAGTAGCTCAGCGAGGGTATATGGGGACCATCATCATAGACGAGCGACGAGTTCAGAAAATGCAGCAGAGGCTTGGGAAAGCAACAAAACTCATTGCTGACGATAAGTATCTGCCGATGTTCAGAAACCGACAGATCAACTACGTGAAAGAGTTTGACTATTCTGTAAAGTTAGCAAAACGTAAGAAAAACCCACGTAAATATTTTGCATTCATCTGGTCAAGTAAGAATTTAGCAAAAACAGTAGATTGGTTACGCAAATTAATTGCTCAAGCGAAAGCCAGGGCAGCAGAGGAACGTCACAAACAGAAAATGCAAAAGCAGGCAACACTGCCGATAAGTATTGACGGATTAGAGAAGTTAGCACAGATGAAGCGCAACTATAACCTTATCGCGTAGCAATCATTGCTGTTATTTTGATGTCGCTCGCGGAGCGGCTTGTTTGCGTTTGATTACGCATTTGAAATGTGCAATAATCCTGGGTGTATGCAAAAAATCAGGACTTTTACACAGTGAAAACGGCCGTTTGGCCGCTTTTTTATTGCATCATCTCGCTCACGAGACCGCCGCCATATTAAGTTGATATTAAAATAGTAATTTTACGTTCTATATACAATAGCTTTGAAGAGATTGATTATAAAGAAATTCTATATAGAACTGTTTTTTGAAGTGGAGATTTACGGGAATGGAAAAGCCTATTTATGCACAGATCGAAGAATATTTAGATTACTGTCGAGCGCGTCAGTTTACTAAACAGACAATGGACACAAAGACCAGAGTACTTACTAAGTTTGCGGAGCTAGAGCTTGTTGACGATATGCAGGAGCTAACCAATAGAGATATTAATAAATGGATGTCTATGCAATCATCTGGCGTAGCTACGGGAAATATTGTTTCAGGCAGAACGATCAATAGTAGGTTAAACCACATTGTTGCTTTTATAAAATATCTAAGAGACATGGATTATGATATATCAGTCAAAACACGTCTAATTGAGCCTGCGAAAGAAAAACCACCACGACGAAGTTGGTTTACGCGAGAACAGATCGAAAGAGTCCTTAAAAACGCCAAGCCAATGGAAAAACTACTGATATCACTGACCTTTGATTCTGGGCTGCGAGCTACAGAATTGAGGAATCTGAGACTAAAGAATATTAATGGGCGCGAGATGAATATAGTTGGCAAAGGGAATAAAGCTGGTACGGTGTTTATGACACCACGTACAAGACTGTGGATGAACGAATGGATTGATAATAAAGGAATTACCGATTATTTGTGGCCGTCACCAGCTTATGGAGATGGGCGTCCATATAGTATTGACGAGCTAAGATATAGAATGCGCCGAGAGTTTGAGAGGGCAGGGATAGAAGGCTTTTATCTACATGCGATGCGACACAGCTTTGCTACGGATATCCAGACACGAGGGGCATCAATCTCTCAAGCGCAGAGACTACTAAGGCATTCTAATTCAGCCACAACCGAAGTTTATTTGCATGCTTTGGACAACGGAATGATAGGTGTATATGATCAATTGAAGTTAGGGCATACACTCTAAAGATCTGTAAGGCGCCTGCGATATTTTGCTTAAGCTATTGACAAAATGGCTTCAGTTTGCTAGTATAGTAGTATGTGATTGCGATGTGCACAAAAGCCTTCGCAATGTGTACATTGAAACCTCTACTCCTGATAGAATCTACCATGGTAACGCTCAAACTACTCTATGAAATGTTGAAAAAAGGCGCAGCGCCAAAGTCGGTTATCGGCACCATCGCCGTGTTAAACACGATAAACGCCGCCGCAACAGGCATCGCCAATTATCGTAGTAAACACAAAGGTGAAACGCGCCCAACTAAATCTGGCAAACTAGGCATGGCTGGTGAGATGCTGGCGTTGTCTGCCTACGCGGGCGCCCACACCGCCGAACAGAACGGTAAACCAAGGCTAGCCAAAACCCTCCGCAAGATTGGCCGCGCTGCATTTATTGGCTCGTTGCCGCTTGCTGCTCATGCCTCATGGACCTATATCAAACGAGCTATTTTTGGCGGCAATAGCGATGAGGATACGCCAGAGGCTTGACTTTTTCTCCAATAATTGATATATATATCAGGTTTTCGTTGAAAAACGGAGATTCGTCCACTCAGGAAGTCTGAGTGTTGATAATCCGGACAGAGAGAGAAGGTCTGACATGGCGAACTATGATGATTTCTTCGTCATCAAGGCTATGAATGGTGACATCACCATCCGTACCAACAGGGAGCTCTATAATGAGCACCTGTGGCAAATAATCCAAATCAACGGCGTGGAAGCCGCATGGGCCATTGATGAGTCTACTTTTGGCTTTAGGGCTAGCTATAGCGACCCCTTGGTTGTGGCCAATGTTCTGCTCGACTGTTTCGGCACTGGCGCCTGGCGAATCACTGGTGATCTCGCCGATGAAGTCAGGAAGTGGTGCTATACTATGCGCAAAGCACAGTACGAACAACTCCTCCACGAGGCCGTTATTGCAGAGGATGAAGATAAGTTTCTGAGATACCATGATCTCCTAGAGGAGTTGCTCGAGGAAGAGAGTATCGTTAGACTCATCTAGCGCCTCCGCGAGGACAGACCCATCTCTCTGTCCTCGCAACCAGAGCCACCGAGAAACACCCTCGGCGGTTGTGGTTGCGAGGTGATTTGATATAATATAGAGTTATGAAAAATCTCGTCATCGTCGAGTCGCCAGCCAAAGCTAAGACTATTGAGAAATACTTGGGCAAGGATTTTCACGTTTTGTCAAGCGTGGGACACATCCGCTCAATCGTCAAAAAAACCAAGGACGGTACGCCGCCAATTGATGTGGCAAATGATTTTTTTGCCGTCTACGAAGTCGATCCCGAAAAAAAGAAAGTCATCACCGAGCTAAAGAAGAACGTCAAGGCTGTCGGCAAAGATAACGTCTGGCTGGCCACCGATGAAGACCGCGAAGGGGAGGCTATCGCTTGGCACCTCTGTAAAGTGTTGGATTTGCCGGTTGAGACGACCAAGCGCATCGTCTTTCATGAAATCACCAAGGATGCCATCACCAATGCCATCCAGAACCCGCGCACTGTTGACATGAACTTGGTGCAGGCGCAGCAAGCCCGGCAGATCCTTGATCGGCTGGTTGGTTTTGAACTCAGCCCGGTAGTCTGGCAAAAAGTGCCAGGCGGTAAGTCAGCTGGCCGCGTCCAGAGCCCAGCGGTGCGGCTGCTGGTCGAGCGCGAACGAGAAATCATGAAATTTGAGGGCAGCTCACAATTCAAGGTGACCGCCATATTCATCCACGACAATCAAGAACTCAAGGCCGAGCTCAACCAAAAATTTGATTCCGAAGCAGCCGCTTACGAATTCTTGAACAGTCTCAAGCCAGCCACATTCACCGTCAGCGATATCTCGAAAACGCCTGGCACCCGCAACCCAGCCGCGCCGTTTACGACCTCAACCTTGCAGCAAGAGGCCAACGCCAAGCTTGGCTTCAGCTCCAAGGCCACCATGGCCTCGGCCCAGCGGCTCTACCAAGACGGTAAAATCACCTACATGCGTACCGATTCGGTCAATTTGAGCGGGCAGGCTATCGCCAGCGCCACTGATTTTATCAAGCGATTGTACGGCCCGGATTATTCAACTGTGCGCAAATTCAAAACCAAATCCGCCTCAGCCCAGGAAGCCCACGAAGCCATCCGCCCGACCGACATCACCCGCGAAACCGTCACCTCAGATGAACGCGACCAAAAACTCTACGACCTCATCCGCCGCCGCACCCTAGCGTCACAAATGTCGGCAGCGAAATTGGAGAAGACGACGGTAACGATTAACATTAAGGGCAGAGAATTATCTGCTCACGACAAAACATCTGCACAAACCCGAGAATTGAACGACGATGAGGCGCGGCGCGGCGAGGACTGTCTGAGCGAAGCGAGTTCCGCAGCTGCCCGAGACGAATCGGAGAGAGAATCTCGGCGTGCGGAAGCCGTTTTGAAGGGAGTAGGTAATTCTTTCAGTCATTTATACTTTGAAGCCAAGGGCGAAGTCATCACCTTTGACGGCTTCCTACGCGTCTACGGCGGCGGCAAAGATGAGATTTTACCAAAGCTCCACACCGGCGACATCCTTGAAACCCACGACATCACTGCCCGCCAGACCTTTGCCAAGCCGCCAGCTCGTTATACCGAAGGTTCACTAGTCAAAAAACTCGAAGATCTCGGCATCGGCCGCCCGAGTACTTATGCTACCATCATCGACACCGTGCAAACCCGCGGCTATGTCGAAAAAGGCGACAGCGAAGGCCAACCACGAGATGTCATCATCCTCAGCTACAACGGCGAAGAAGTCAGACGCGCCGTCATCCAGGAAAAAACTGGCTCCACCCGCGGCAAACTTATCCCGACGCCGAGCGGAGAATTGATCGCTGACTTTTTGACAGACCATTTCACGCAAATCGTTGATTATGATTTCACCGCCAATGTCGAAACCGAATTTGACAAAATTGCCGCTGCCGACCTGGCTAAAAGTGCCATGCTACACGGATTTTACACGCCGTTTCACAAATTGATCGAACAGTCAGGCGGTATCGACCGCAGTAAAGTCGGTGCTAACCGCGAAGTCGGCATCGATCCAAAATCCGGCAAACCAATCTTGGCACGCTTCGGCCGCTTTGGCCCGATGTTGCAACTGGGCGCCACTGACGACGACGATAAACCACGCTTTGCACCGCTGCCAAAAGGCGCAAAAATCGAAACCGTCACCTTGGAGCAAGCACTAGAAATGTTCAAATTACCGCGTGTCGTCGGTCAAACCGAAGACGGGCAAGACATCAAGGCCAATATCGGCCGCTTTGGCCCATACATCCAAGTCGGCAAGCTCTTCGTCTCCATCAAGCCCGAAGACCCGCACACCATCACCCTAGAAAAAGCCCGCGAACTCTACGCCGCCAAACTCCAGGCCGAAGCCGAGAAAAATATCACTGATTTCGGCGACGGCGTCAAAGTCCTCAACGGCCGCTTTGGTCCATACATCACTGATGGCACGAAAAACGCCAAAATCCCCAAAGACACCGACCCAAAAACCATTACTCACGAGCAAGCCTTGGAGCTTCTGAAGGTCGCACCCGTGAAGCCCGCCCGCCGCGGCCGCACCTCAACCAAACCATCCAAATCCCCGAGAAAAAGCAGCCGCTCAAAGAAGTAATTGACCCATAAAATAACCCAATCAAGCCACATTTCATTAGGGCTGTATAGACCACATCCCCATAATTCACAAAATCAAAAACTATCACACCATTTCATTGCAAAAATTGTTAAATACATGCTATAATTACGGCGTACTACACGACTTGCTTGACACGAAAATATTTTATTGTATAATAGCAATATCGTCATATATCAACATAACTTCTGAGGTGAGGCAGAGAGGATTTAACATAAAGCCATGAGCGACATACAAGAACAGAGCGCACCAGACAGGCAGCTTCGGCAAGCAGCCGAGGATGTTTTGGCGCAGATTCCGCAAGAGCGCGAGAAAGAGATTATTAGCCGTCGCTTTGGCCTATACGGCAATAAAGAGACGCTGGAACAGATCGGCGACATGCTCGGGATCACTCGTGAGCGTGTCCGACAGCTAGAGAAGGCCATCCTCGTTCGCCTGCGCCTGTTGGTGGCTGACGGCGGTATACCAAGTGCCTCGGCTGCTGAAAAGATGGTTACCTCACACCTGTCAGAAATGGGCCGGGCGGCGCCACTACATAATCTCGCCAAGCACGTCCTCGGCCGTGATGTTACCGATAGCGAACGATCACATGTTGCCTTTATCGCTGAGCTCAATCCATCAATCAACATCATCACCGAGAACGATGACTATTACCACTCAGCCATCATCGGCACGCCGAACGACGAGAAGAATATCAAGAAGCAAGTCGAAGAAATCGTCAAAGCCATCAAACAGCACGGCCAGCCAGTCACCGCTGAGGAACTACACAAAACGCTCAATTACGAGCACCCATCCAACATCGCCGCGCTCGCCTCAATCAGCAAGAAACTAGCCCATCTCCGAGGGCTGTGGGGCCTGATCAAGTGGCCGCTCGTCAACCCAAAGACCATCCGCGACAAGATTTTCGTCATTCTCGACAGCAACGGCCAGCCAATGCACTTCTCGGACATCGCTAAGGCCATCAAGGACAGCGACTTCAAACGCAAAGATGTCACCATTCAAGCCATCCACAACGAACTCATCAAGGACAAGCGCTTCGTTCTGATCGGCCGCGGCATTTATGCCCTCGAATCGTGGGGCTACGCCCGTGGCACCGTCGCTGACATCATCGCCAGTGTCCTCCGCGAGGCCGGCGAGCCGCTGCACCGCGATGAAATCGTGAAGCGCGTCCTCGACAAGCGTCAAGTCAAAGAAACCACTATTCTGCTCAACTTGCAAGCCAAGCCGCAATTCCAACGCTCCGCCAAGGCCACCTACATTCTGGTCAGCGAAGCCTAGGTTTGCATTTATCTATAAGGGGTGAGATAATGAAATAGCATGGAAATTATCTCTTCGATGATTAGCTTTTTAACGCAGTGGTACGTTTGGATACCCATCACAGCCGTGCTGTCATTTTTGACGTGGCGCAACTATCAGCGAGCTGACGAGTTTGAGCCAACCGACAGCGTGTTATTAGTACTGGAAATCCCCAAAGCCAACGACAAGAAAGAGCTAGCCGCCGAGCAATTATTTGCCAGCCTGCACGGTATCTTGCGCGACAAACGCGAACTCAAATTATCAGGCGGCAGACAGGAGCATATCAGCTTTGAAATCGCCTCGGTCAACGGTCAAATTCGTTTTTATGTCTGGGTGCCCCGAACGCTGCAAAGTTTCGTCGAGGGACAAATTTACGCCCAGTACCCAACCGTTCAAATCCACGTTGCTGGCGAAGATTACACCGAGCATGAGCACGAGCACTCCACCGTGTACACCACCGAGCTAACCTTGACGGCGCCAGAATTCTTGCCAATTCGCACCTTTCAGACCTTTGAAGTCGACCCACTGGCGGGAATTACCGGTACACTGGCCAAACTAGAATTGACCGGCGAGGAACTCTGGGTGCAGGTGCTCATCAGGCCGATCGCCGACAGCTGGCAACAGTCCGCCGATCGCTGGATCACCGGTGTTAAGAGTGGACATAAACTCATTCCCGGACTCGGTGGCGGCGGTCTGCAGTGGATTGGTACACTGCTCGAGGCTCTCTGGAAACCACCAGGCCAGGGAAGTGATGGCAAAAAAGCGCCCGAGCTATCTGAGCGTGACAAGACGCGCGTCTCTGAGGCGGAGAAGAAGGCCACCAAATTAGGCTACGACGTCAAGATCCGCCTGGCGTACCTTGGCGAAGATCAAACCAGCGCCAAGCTACATATGCAGGCGCTGGTCGGTGCTTTTAAGCAATTCAATTCAACCAACCTCAACGGCTTTCGTGCTGTCAAGGGTGCGTTCGGCAAGGAGTTTCTCGACAAGTACCGCAAGCGCGCGTTTTACGGCGATGGCTACATCCTGAATATCGAAGAACTGGCCTCTGTCTTTCACTTGCCGCACACCAATGTCGAGACGCCCAACATCGTCTGGGCCAGCGCCAAAACCGCCGAACCGCCGTCCAAGCTACCCGTCCTGACCGGCAGCGACGCCAACGACGACCAAATTTCCGCCTTTGGCGTCACCAATTTCCGCGGCATCAACCACCAGTTCGGCATGCTGCGCTACGACCGCTCGCGCCACGTCTACATCATCGGCCAGACGGGAGCGGGGAAATCAGGATTACTGGAATTATTCGCCCTCAGCGATATCTTTCACAGCCAAGGCTACGCCATCATCGATCCGCACGGCGACTTCGCCATCAACAACATGAAATTCATCCCCGGCTCACGGCTGAACGACGTTGTCTATTTCAACCCGGCCGACACCGCCTATCCGCTCGGCTTCAACCCGCTGGAAGTTACTAACCCGAACCAAAAAACCAACATTTCATCAGAGGTCATCGGCGTTCTGAAACGCATGTTTGGCGAAAGCTGGGGCCCGCGGCTAGAGTACATCCTGCGCTACACCATCCTGGCGCTGCTCGACCGACCAGAGACGACCATGCTCGACATCACTCGCATGCTGACTGATAAAAACTTTCGCAAAGAAACGCTGGGCTATTGCCGCGACACCGTAGTCTTGCAATTCTGGAACGTCGAATTCGCCAGCTGGAATGACAAGTTCGTCGCTGAGGCCGTCGCGCCAGTCCTCAATAAAGTCGGCGCCTTTACCGCCAACCCCATCATCCGCAACATCATCGGCCAGCCCAAATCCACCTTCAACATCCGCCAAATCATGGACGAGGGCAGAATTCTTATCGTCAATCTATCCAAGGGTCTCATCGGTGAAGACAACGCCGCCATCCTCGGCTCGTTCCTAGTCACCAAGATTCAGCTGGCTGCCATGTCGCGCTCTGACATTCCCGATATCCGCGACCGCCGCCCATTCTATCTTTACGTCGATGAGTTTCAGAACTTTGCCACCGACTCATTTGCCACCATTCTGTCTGAGGCCCGCAAGTACGGCCTCAATCTGACCGTTGCCAACCAGTACATTTCACAGATGAATGAAACCGTGCGCGACGCAGTCTTTGGCAACGTCGGCACCATGATCTCATTCCGCGTGTCTGCTGATGACGCGCCGATCCTAGCTAAACAATTTGAGCCGAATTTTGAAGCCGTCGACCTCTTACAAATGCATAATCGTAACTTCGTCATCAACATGGTCATCGGGGGAGAGAAGACCCCGGCCTTTTCCGCACGCACCCTCGAACTCCCGCCGAGCCAAGCCGACAACACGCCGCACATCATCGAACATTCGCGGCGCATGTACTCACGGAGCAGGGAAGACGTCGAGCGAGAAATTGCCGCCGTCATCATGCCGCCGCGCCCGCACAAGCAGCCCGCCCAACCGCGCCCACAAGCCGTCGCCGCAGCTGCACTAGCCCAGCCCGTTCAAATTAATCAAATAGCCGCCGCTCAACCGACTCAAGAAAAGGCTAGCGCCACCACTAGCGCCCAACACCCCGCACCACAACCCCAACCCGTCGCACCCGTCACAGACAGCGGCGAAGTCATCTTGCAAATTCGCGGCAACAGCGCATTTGAATCAGCAGCTACCGACACCGCCACACCGAAGAAACGCCGACGACGACGGAAGAAGAGTACGACATAAGCAAGTATGGCTTATGCACCCCAGGGATTCCTCTAGATTATCTCATTATGAAAAACATCAGCTACCTGTAGTATCCTGATCGTCCTGGGTTTTTGTTTATAGAAGCACGAATAAGCTCGATGAGTTCTTGATGCCTTTTATAATCTTCTCCCTCCTCAACACAGTGCATGCTTTCCGCAAATAGTTTATCGTGGAGATCACGACTTTCTTCACTTAGCTCTCGTTCAGCAGGAGTATCATCTAGATCCCATTCGCGTAGTGCTGAATCAACAAAAAGATCCGCCCCGCCGTCTGGAGCATAGACCCTTGTTTTATCAATTTTTTTTATTCCGAAAAACTCCGATAGTTCCATATTATCTCCCTTTACCATTATTACGGTAGGTATTCTTTATTTAGTAACACTTATAATTATAGCGCATACGAAACGATAGGGAAGTAACCATAACTTAACGATAAACCCCCTTCTCAAACTAGAATTCAAGTTACTTGGAAATATATAGAACAAAAAGAGAACTTATCGCATTAGCGGTTCAAGCGGCTTTAGGCTGCCAAGATTACGCACATACAGGCTGTATCGTTGTATCGCAGTCCATATATAGCAAGCCTGGGTGAATACGGCAACGGGTACGATACCGATCAGAAGCGCTCAATCACCATAAAACATAAAACGCCGAGGTAATAAAACAAATCTAAGTTTTCAATAAATTCCGCAAAACCGCATTTGGTAGATTTATCCGTCAGTCACGATATGGGGGCGTCCAGTAAAGGGCAGTCAAAGCTAAGCTAACATTACATACAAAACAAAAAAATATTATCGCGAAGAGACGATAGAGCATGCGTCTTTTCGTAGATAATTTAATGTCGCACAAGGTAGCTTTTACGTATTATAGTTATTTTGATACGCTAAACTTCGTATGCATACACTTAATATACCATTTATAACTTTTTCGCCTAGCATCTCTTACGAGCGGGGGATCTCCTCCGGACTTTCACCATACTACGGTGAGTGCTAATACGGGATACGTTCAAGCTACCATAAACAAAACAGACCCCCATACTAATCACTTTCGACTTTCAATCGGGGGAGTTTGGGATACCTCCAGCGCCAGCGTCGTCTCCGCCTCTCAAATAAATATCGAGCCAGGCCTTACCAAACTTGAACGTCGTTACGGTCTAAAAAGCAACTCGTAGACTTTTCCACATCATAAGGCACCACCTAGCATGGGCATATGCGCTTGTGTACGAGGCCGCGCACGACAAACACAGCAATCCCACACTGGTTAAGCCTACAAACATTTGACTTTTTCCTATTTTATTCCCCTGCTCTATTTTTCCACAAGCACCCTATTTGATTTTTTGCTATTTTGATATTATAACTATGTTTTTCTTAATCCTCTGATAAACGAACAAAAAGCGAACTAACGGAGTAATAGGCTCCGTCTCTACCCTGTTAGCAGTGCAGCCCCGTATACCCCGGTGAGACATAGGTCGCCCCTATCCGCTACTTATAAAATACTCGCTGATCGACGCGCACATCGATATACGCAGGAGCCGCGCCACTACTCTGGAAGAATGTCATGGCCTTGACCGCTTGCGCTACCTGCGCTGCTGCCTCCCTGTCGGTGGTCATTTTAATACTGTATGGACGGCCCTTGATTGATAGAAGCGCCTGGCGAACGGTGTTTTGCGGCAGGATAATTTCTGTGACTTCTAACCGGTGCTCGCGAAAGCCGGCGACAGCTTGACCGAGAAAGCTGAGAAAGTGGCGATTGATAACCTCCTGGCCGGCGGCAGTCGGCACGCCGCTCTGGTCTTTGACGATAACTGATGGCGAGCCCATGTAGGTGGTCGAGAATGTCACGCCTGCGTCGTCAACAAAATAGCTCTTATCACCAGAAGTCCACTGGACGACTGGCTGGCGAAAGGTAAGCTTGAGGCGCGGCCTGGCGAGTTGGTCGGCCTCGAGGCGAACCGTCTTGACCTCCGGGGCTTTCTCGAGGAAAAAACTAGCTAGCGACTGGTGATTCAGTACAAACAAGAATCGCTCGACCGGACGTGCACTGAGATATTCATCAATGAGGTGGTGGTAGCGATCGGCCTCTTTGGCGCTCGCTGCGTCTGGCGTTTGCACCGATACCGTGACGGTACATTGCCATGCGAGTAGACCAATGACAATAAGCACCAGCGCACTGCTGAGCAACATAATCCATCGCGTCCGGCGACGCCGAGATTTCGCATGCTGAACTGTGCGCTCCGAGGTCTCAACTGGCGAGGCAGTGTGGCGGGTGTTGAGATTGCGATTGCGGCGATAGGCTGTTTCAAATGAACTATCCTCGTTAATGAGCGCCGCTTGACGACGAGCCGCAATTTCGCGGCGTGTGGCCAGCGTAGATTTTGCCCGAGAAAAGGGTAATTTCACCGACGTCTCCCCTGCCGACGAATGACAGTGAGGAGCATCGCTGCCATGTCTTTAGCGGCGTTGGGCTTCGCAAACGTACCGATGTTTCGCCCGAGGCCGGCCAAGATCCGCGGCGACTTAACGAGGCCAATGACCTTCTTGCTCAGTACCTCTGGCGTCTGCTCCAGCGTCGACTCCTCAACGATCACTGCCGCCAGCGCGTCCTGATACACCTTGGCATTCTTGAGCTGATGACCGGCCGTCAACATGCCATTCGGCACGATCACCGCTGGTTTATGCAGCGCCGCCAGCTCCAGCAGCGTCGTCGCACCAGCCCGCGCCACCACCACATCCGCTGCCGCCAGCACTTCAGCCATACCGTGGTTAACAAACGCTTCTAATCGCCAGCCCGCCCGGCTATCAACGCGCTCTTTCAGCTCGTTAAACTGATGCTTACCAGAGATCAAGAATACCGACGTCTCAGCCAGCAGCTGCTCGCGCGTGGCTACCACCGCCTCATTGAGGCGCGCTGCTCCCAGTCCACCGCCAGTCACCACCACCAGCGGCCGTGCCGGATCAAAGCCAAACTTGGCCTTTAGCTGCCGCCGTTCAGCCGCGCTGTATGGTCGAAATTCCTCAGCCACCGGGATGCCGACGTACTCCGCCTTGACGTCAGGATAATTATAGTGCTCCAGCGGCGCCCCGGTGCCGATCTTGGCAGCAAATGGCGCTAGCAACCGATTGGTCAGTCCCGGATGCGCGTCCGAATCATGCAGCACCAGCGGAATTTTCAGCAGCCGCGCTGCATAGCCAACCGGCAGGCACACGTAGCCGCCCTTGATAAAAATCACATCTGGCCGCCACCTCAGCAACTTACAAAAGCTCTGAATAAACCCAACCCCCACTAGAAAGATATCGCGCAGATTCGGTAGTAAAATTGACGGTCGAAGATGAAACGCCATATTTTTACCGTGGTAGCGACGGATCTTGCCAGCGATAATCAGCTCAACCGGGACCGTCTCGTCAAATTTACCAAAAATACCGCGAGCGCTAGCGCCAAATTTCCGATCACACCAAAACCGCAATTCGTGATCACCCGATGATCGCAACTCCTTACACACTGCTACGACTGGCGTAACGTGTCCGCCCGAGCCGCCGCCGACCGCCAAGATCTTTGCCACTTCCCTCTCCTTCCATTAATGGTTTGTGCGCCGTGTAGGCTGACAGTTGAAATGCCAGACCCAGCGCCGCTGCGATAAATAACATGCTGGTGCCGCCATAACTGAGCAGCGGCAGCGAGATACCAGTCATCGGAATAATCCCCGTCATCGAGCCAATATTCATCAGCACATGCGACGCCACCCAGCCAAACACGCCTGCCACTACCAGCCGTAGATGTATATCAGCCAGCCGCGATGTCACCTTGAGCAGGCTCAGCAGCAATGCCGAAAACAACGCCAAGATAACCAACAGGCCAACAAAACCAAACGTCTCGCCCATCACTGCAAAAATCGAGTCATTAATCGCCTCTGGCAGGTAGCCCGTCGCCTGCACGCTTTTACCGATGCCCAGACCCAATAGGCCGCCCGAGCCGAGGGCGATGCGCGCCTGCTGGATGTGATAATTATTTTCATCCCGGCTGGCTGATTGATGCGTATCACCCTGAATAAAGGTCATCACCCGCTCGATGCGATGCGGCGACGAGAACGTCAGCACTAACGCTGCAGCCGCGATCACCAGCACGATGCGTCGCAGTAGCCGAGCGTCCATCCCCGACACCGCTAACACCGACAGTACCAGCGCCACGAGTGACACACCCGTCCCCAAATCTTTCTGTAGTACCACCACCACAAACATCGACACCGCCATAATAATACCCAGCGGGATCAGCGTCTCGTTGATATCGTTGAGTTTGCCTTGGCGCACCCGCTTGGCCAAAAACCCAGCCACAAACAATAGCAAGCCAAATTTCAATAACTCCGCCGGCTGAAAGCTACCCAGTCCACCCAGATAAAACCAGCGGTACGCGCCGTTGGTGTCCGATGCAAATGGCAGATGCAGCAGCGCCCCGCAAACCACCAACAAGAAACACGCCGCCAAGCCCGCGATGAATAGTCGCTTGGCCCACGCCTCGGTCAACCACCGATACGGCGATATCGCCGCCGCCCCAAATGCCACCACAGCGGTGATGACGCTGGCCAGCTGCTTATTGAAAAAGAAGGTGTCGCTATAATTCGCGCCGTGCGTATGATTTAATACATTCGCCCGCTGCGGTCCCAGCGCATACATCACCACCAACCCCAACATCAATAACAACCCCATATATAGCACGATCTGATACATCGGCCGGTGGCGACGCACCGCCTTGGCGGTTGAGGTGGCAGTGCGGTTACGCAATATGACCCCCCGCCAGGGCCAGCATCACGCCGATAAACGCCATCACGCAGCCAATCACCCAAAACCGCATCGTCACTTTAGTTTCCGGCCAGCCGCTGGCTTCTAGGTGATGATGGATTGGCGCTGATAAGAAAATTTTGCGCCTAAAAAGTTTCTTGCTCACAATCTGGATCAAGCTCGAGCCCGCCTCAACCACAAACAACAACCCAATCACCGGCAGCAGCAGCAACGAATTAGTCAGCATCGCCACCACTCCCAAGCTCACTCCATAGGCGAAACTACCAACATCGCCCATGAAAAACCGTGCTGGATAGATGTTAAACCAGAGATAACTCAGTAGCACACCAACTACCGTGAAGCAAAACCCCGCCAGCAATACTTGTTGCTGCAGCAAGGCAATCACTCCGAACGCCCCAAAGCTAATCCCCAGTAGCCCGCCGGCCAGCCCGTCCATGCCATCAGAAATATTAACCGCATTACCAGTCGCCACCACCGCAAAGGCAAACAGCGGGATGATCAGCCAGCCAATAGACACATCCCCCATGAACGGCACATGGAAGCTGGCCACGCCCAGCTTGATATAGAAAAACCAGCCAAGGACGATGCCGATAAGCATAATCAGCGCAAATTTCACCGGACTACGTAAGCCGGCCGCACCACCGCCCAGCCCGCGTAGATTAATAACATCATCAATAAGCCCAACCGCGGCACCGCCGATCAACGCCGCGAGCGGCAGCCATGTCTGCGCTCGATCTAAATTACAAAAGAACGTCACCACGAAAATCGAAATAACACCGATAACTCCGGCCATTGTTGGAATATTTCGCCGCAATTTTGCCGCTTGGAATTTAGCAAAAACCTTCAACTCTTTGCCGTCGGTACTCTCCGAGCGCTGCCGCTTCCAAAACCGATACCGATAGGCAAAAAACGTATAAATTGGCGTCAGAAACATCGCCAATAAGAACGCCCCGACACTGAGCAAAAATACGTGTGTCAATTCGTTGGTCATTGTTTGTAAAGCAGTTGCCATGGCTATCCCTTCGGTGCTAATTTCATATAATCAATCATCCAGTTGGAGATATCAGTAAAAATTGGTGCAGCGTGAATGTTACCCTGTAAGTTCTTGCGCTTGCCAGGCGCCGCGACACGTACCATTATGACATACTCGGGGCGATTTGCGCCACCATAGCCGATATACGTCGCTACTGTTTCGTCCATGGTATAGCTACCATTGATCAGCGTCTCTGAGGTACCAGTCTTGCCGCCGACATCATAGCCCGGCCTGTCTTTATCGGGCATACGCTGATTGAGGACCGCCCGCGCCGTCGACAACATGCCCCGCATCGTGGCTGATGACTGCTCAGAAATAGTCCTGCGCAGTGGTGAAGCAGCCGAAAATCTCAAACCACCATTCGCATCCACCGTTCCAGCTACCACCGTTGGCCGAAAATACTGCCCGCCATTCACCACCGAACAAAACGCACTGGCTGCCTGCACCATCGTCGCATTCATACCCTGCCCAAACGTAATATTCGCGTAATTCACCTCCGCCCCCGGCCGATTCGGCGTATAGAGTAGCCCCGGCGCCTCCGCTAGCTCAATCCCCGTCGCCTCACCAAACCCAAATTTGTCGTGATAATACTCATACAGCGTCTGCCGCGCACTCGGGGTGATCGTCGATCCATCGCCCAGCCGCCGCGCAATCGTGATCATGCCGACATTGAGCGAATTATTAAACGCACTCTGCATGCTCGTCGTGCCGCCAAGCCCCCTTAGAGCATTACACATTTTCCGATCCCCCACCTCAGTACAATCAGTGTTCGAGTACGTTGACTGCGGCGTCACCACACCCTTATCAATCCCCGTCGCCATGCTGAACGTCTTGACAATGGACCCCGGCTCAAACGGCAGCATCGTCGTCGCATTGCTAAACACCGCTGCGTCTTTTTGCTTGGTGTACTCGGCTGGATTATACGTTGGATAATTAGCCATCGCCAGCACCTGACCATTATTCGGATTCATCACCATCACGCTACCTTCGGTCGCGCCGGCCTTGTCGATCCCTCGTTTGAGCGCTTCTTCGGCGTAACTCTGCACATTTCGATCAATCGACAACGCCACATTCTCGCCCGACTTCGCCTCGACGCGCACGTTATCCTTACTCAGCGTCAGCGGCACATTACGCACATCCGCCACCGTTTTGAGGAGGCCATCGCGACCCTTCAGCTTATCATTCAGCGCCCCTTCAGCCCCGTACTGCCCCTTGCCCTCGGCATTAACAAAGCCCAGCACCTGCGCCGCCAGCTGCCCCTCCGGATAGTTGCGAATCGACCCCTTTTGATACAAGATACCGACAAAATCCTTGGCCTTTAGCTTCTCGGCTTGCGTGCGCGTGATGTTGCGCGCCAGCACTTCGTAGCGAGAGGCAGTGCGCTCCAGCCGCTTGGCCGCGTCACTCACTACCTCGCCGCCCGCGACTTCTTGCAATGCTGCGATAATCTGCTGACGCTGCTCCTGCTTGACCGTCTGCGGATCAGCAATAACCGTATAGACCGTCTGGTTAAGCACTACAGGGGCAGCCACGCCGCCATCCATCATATATAGCTTGCCCCGCTCGGCTGGAATGATGAAATGCCGCTGCTGACTAGCCTGTGCCAGCGACACGTATTCGCTGTGTTTAATGATCTGTAGATAAAACAGCCGCATCACAAAAATCGCCATCATCCCCAACAGAATGATAGCGAGTACGCCGGTTCGAGATTGCGTTAAGTGACGTTTCATACCGCTTGTCCTATTGTACCACTTTTACCCCCAGGCTAGCGAGCATAGTTCGTCTGCGTCGGTGTTTTCATCGCCGATGCAACATTGCTGTGCTTGACCTTTTCGAGCGCCGTCAGCCGCGCATTCTGCACCTCTAACTCTGACTTTTTCGTCGCCAGCTCATTCAACTGCGAATCCAGCCCCTCCGCCTCGTAACCATAGGCCGTCGTCTTGGTCGCCTGTGTCAAGTACACCAGCCCCAGCACCATAATCATCAGCGCCACCAGCACCGTATGCGCCACCGGCCCGAGCTTGGTCTGTGATCGAAAACGGGTGGCGTTCTGGTTACGGCGAAGCTGCGGCCCAGGACGACGCGGAGTAAATGTGGTGGATGAGCGTGTGTGCATAAATAATTTCTGTGTGTGTTTAATTTGTTACGGTTTAATGCTTTTGGTAGCGCGTCATAAAGACACGGGAAAACGCAGCCGGCCGGCCCGCCCTCACCCTAGGAGAACGAGCCGCCGAGCTTGCATACTTTTTCCGGGAAAACTATCAAGCGAGCTTACTTAGCCGCGGCGTACTGCAACGGTCTCAGCTGCTTCTGCGTCCTGGAATTGTACTTTGATGTGGATTGGCATGGTGTCGCCCTCCTTCTTTTTGTTTTATGTTTTCACGGCGTAGCGAAACTGAGCGCTTCGACTGCGCGGATTGTGAACATCTTCTGTTCCAGACACCGGTTTTTTCTCTGGAACGCTCAGCTCGGCCTCGTAGCCGGCAGCTACTTGCTCCCAGAAATATCGCTTGACCAATCGATCCTCCAAACTATGAAAACTAATTATTCCAACTCGCCCGCCCCTAGTAAGGAGACGTGGCAGCAGCGGCAATAATTCTTCAACCAGCCAAAGTTCGTGATTGACTTCAATGCGCAGTGCCTGAAAGGTGCGAGTCGCCGGATGATGTTTCATCCCGCCGCGACCGACAGTGTGCTTGATCAGATCAGCCAGCTCAGTCGTTCTCCGAATCGGCCTGGCGCCAACAATTGCCTGCGCAATCCGCCTAGCCCGCCCGGGACTTTCCTCGCCGTAACGAGTTATCAGCCGCGTCAGCTCATCAACCGAATACGAATTGACGATATCCGCCGCTGTCATTTCCGTCCGATTATCCATCCGCATATCCAGCGGTCCGTCAAACCGAAACGAAAAACCTCTCTCTGCTCTGTCAAGCTGCGGTGACGACACCCCCAAATCAGCCAAAATCACGTCAAATGTACGTCCCTGCTTGACCAAATCCTGCGCTGCGCTCACAAAATCCTTGTGAACTAGCGTCGCGCCTTTTTTAGCCAAATCGCCCAGCGTGTTAATCGCGTTATCATCGCGATCAACCAACACTGCGCCCAAGTAATTATCCGTCCTCTGTAAGAATTCCCTGGCATGGCCGCCGTAACCAGCCGTCAGATCGAGATAGCTCTCGCCTCTGGCTGGTCGCAACCTGTCCAAGGTCACCTCAAGGAGCACGGGAACATGAATCGGTTCGCCTACCTGAAGCGCTTCCGACTGTGGTGGATGTTCTTTAATACTCATCATTGCTTTATTATTGTATCATCGGTCGCGGCGATTCTTCGAGATTTACTCCTCTTTACGCGCCAGGCGACATTCGTCACTTGGGCTGCAATCGCTGTACGGAGATAAATCTCGAAAATCTTGCGACCAGATACAATAGCAACGCTCGAGATCACCTAACTGGATATTTAATTCTGGCCGTTTTGTATTTGTGTTTTGTTTGTTTTTTGTCTTAAGAGTGGAAAATGGATGATTGTCGGTGACAACCATAGTTTCCAAAAGAGACTTATGTGTGAGGTGGAGTTTTTTGGGAGGTGTTTTGAGGAAAGAACGTTGCCGTTTTTATCGTGGAGCAAAGTGCCACCTGCCATCTTCAAATACCCAGATAGTTGATCTCGAGAGGTTTTCAAATTGTTAAAGTACTGACCCCAGCTAATCAATCTGCATTCTCAGTCGCCATCAGCCGAAAATACGCGCCCGCCCGCACCGCCACGACTTCCCGGTCAATGCCAGCATAGTCGAGCAAATGCTGCTCAATCGTCACCCGACCCTGTTTCTGGTCGAGTGCCGAGGCGGTTTTACCGCGGCGAAACTTGACGTTCAGGTCGGCCACGCGCTCATCCAGAATACTTCCGGTCAGCGCGCCCTCAACTTCCCGATCCCAGACTTGCTGCGGATATAAGTGAAGGTAGTTGCCAAACCCGCGGGTCAATACGACGCCGGATGCAAACTCTGCCCTGAGCTCAGCTGGGATCGTCAAGCGCCGCTTGTCGTCCAACTTCCGCTCAAAGTAATCTGTCTGCACGTCGTCCTTCCTCCGTGGTAGATTAGTTGGTTTTTCGTAGTGGATGTTTGTTTTGGTTGGTGATTTCCATCAACTTTCGTTCCACTGACTCCACTATACTACCCACAACTACCCACATGCAAGCCTTTTTACCCACTTTCTACCCATTTCCCTACTAAACAAAAACTTTTCCACGATTCTGTGGAAAAGTCTAGTGGTATAACACGATAGCAGAACACCATCTCACCAGTGCCCCTCAGCCCCAGAGTCAGCTTATGCGAGACAAATCACTTCCGCAGCTTCTTGATCACCGCCGCAAACCAGCGCGCGCTTGGCCGCACCGTCCGGGCCATGGTCTGCCGGTTGACTGCCACCAGGCCAAACTTTGGCCAATAGCCCTTGTCCCATTCAAAATTGTCAAGCAGGCTCCAGTGCAAATAACCGATTAGCTTGACGTCATGTTTGAGCGCCTCGTGCATGGCCTTGATCGTCTCGGTCAGCCACCATTGCCGCTGACTATCAGTGCCGTCCGCCAGCCCATTCTCGGTAATCATAATCGGCAACCGATAGCGCTCGGCTACGTCCTCCAGTAGATACTGCAATTTATCCGGCTGCATATCCCAGCCAAGATCACTGACCTTCAGGTACGGGTCATGTGCCCGATAGCCATAAATCCGGCGGGCAAAGTAATAATTGATCGCCAAGAAATCACTGTGCCGCCGCACTCGACGCAGTACCCATGTGTTCAGGAGATAATTTGCCACCCGCGCACTAGCACGACTGAGAATCGCGTCATCGCCAGGATAGCAATAGATCAGATGGTGCGCCATCGACACCTTCCATTTTTTGCGAGCACGCGTCAATTTATACACTTTTTTATGCGCCGTAACGAGGTTATAGAGCACGCGCAGCATATCACGCTTGCGAGTTTTATTTGGCGGCCAATGCCCCTCGAGATAACTCTCGCCAGCATACACGGTCGGCTCGTTAATCGTCACGATCCACTCAATGTCGCGCCCCAGCTCGCTCAAAACTTTCTCAACATAATACACGAAATATTTGATGTTGCGCCGCTTTTCAAAGCCGCCCTTAGCTGCAAACCACTCTGGTAGTGTAAAATGAAACAGCGTCACCACCGGTGTAATACCCATCTTTTTCAGCGTCCGTAGATACGTCCGATAGTGGGCGATCGCCGCCGCGTCCCACGCGCCCTCTTGCGGCTCAATTCGCGCCCATTCGATACAGAACCGAAAGGCATTCATGTTGAAGCTTTTGAGAATCGCGAAATCTTCCTCATAGCGATGGTAATGATCGACACCCCGCCCCGATACGTAGTTGTCAGGCCTGGTCGCCTCTTTTTTGATGCGCGGCCAGCTGTCAATATCACCAAATTGATGCGGCGCCTGCACGGACAGCCGCTTGGCATGCTCAAGCTCCCACGTCGTCCACTGATTCACCAAGCCGCCCTCGACCTGATGTGCCGACGTCGCTGCACCCCATAAAAACTTCTTTGGAAACACGATGCGTTCAGATTGCTTCGTTGTCATCAAAGTATATTATACCAAGTTATCAGCTCATCTGCCAGCCTGGGGCTACTGCACCACATCCTCCCCAAAATGTTTCTGCAGTCGCATGCGAATTGAGCCTTCATGCCGGCCAAGTTTTTGACTGAGCTGCTGGATGGTCGCGCCTTGTAGAAACTCCTGTTTGAGGATGTCGTCGTCGGCTTTTTCCCACGGCATATACGCTTTCGGATGTGTCTCGCGCATTTTGGCAATTTTTTGCTGCCAGCTAGCGGACTGAGACTTCTTGGCGGATTTTTTCGGCATTGACTGTTTCCGCTTCATCTCCTCCAGTATCGGACGATAGTGCTTGGCTGCTTCATTACTTGCTCGCTGCAACACCTCATCAATCGCCAGTGCATCCGGTGAAATTTCCAGCGCCTTACGATTAATTCCATATAGATACAGATTGTCAAGATCCCGCACCCGGCTCAAGGCCACATAACCCATACCTTCGACAAAGGCCTTTTTCAGATCAATTTTTGCCGCGTCCAGCGTCATACCCTGGCTTTTATGCACGGTGATAGCCCACGCTAGACGCAAGGGTATCTGCGAAATACTCGCCCGCTTGCGCTCACCGTCACGCAGCTCCCAGACATCCGGTACCATGGTCACCTGCTGGCCACCACGAAACTTCACGATCGGATAATCGGTCAGCGGCTCAAAATCCACCACCGTACCGATACTACCGTTAGCGTACAATTTCTGCGGCGAATTTTTCACGGCCATCACCAACGCACCCGGTTTCAACACGAGTTCGCTCGGCGCCAGCACCGACCGTTGCAGACTCTCAACATAAATTTTCGAGCCCGTCGTCGTCTGCTGATATGTTCGCTCCTCGCCCGCCAGCTCCGCCAGCTTCTGGCTGTTGATAGCATCAACATCAACATTGACGGTATGTAGTTCAGTGATATTACCGTCAGGCAGTTCGACCTCTGTCCGCGCCAGCAACGTCTCGGCATGATGCCGCCTGATATCGTCATGTCTCAGCGCCGTCAAAATCTCCAGCAGCTGCTCGTCATTTTGCCGGTATTGCCGCTCCAGATATAGCACCGCCGGCTGTAATTCCTGCCAGGCCTCTGAATATACCACGAAACCACCACTCTGCTCGCCCGGACGATTGATCGGCGGTAATTGGAAAAAATCACCACTCATCACCAGCTGCACGCCACCAAACGGCTGGTCATTTTCCCGGACACCGCGCAGCACCCGATCAACCATGTCCAACCGAAAATCATGCAACATGGAAATTTCGTCAATCACCAACACATCAGTCTTGGTAATCACCTCACGCCGCGTTTTTGACAGCCGATCAAAAAAGTTGTTCGCGAGATAATCACTGACACCAATACCACTCCAACTGTGAATTGTATTGCCGCCCAAATGCGTCGCCGCCAAGCCCGTCGTCGCTGTTACCGACACCTTTTTACCCTGGTCACGCGCCTGCATAATAAACGTGTTCAACAGATGCGTCTTACCTGTCCCAGCCGCGCCCGTCAGTAGCGCCGACCGACCGCTCATCAAAATCGCCAGCGCCAATTCTTGATCCATACTTAACCTCGCGGCGGTTCGCCCTCTGGCTCGCCCAGCAGTTTTTTCGATTTAATTTCGTAGCGCTTGCCAGTAATTTTACTCTCGATATAATCCTCATTGATCAAGTTCACAAACATATCCAGATCATTACCGTCCATAATGATAATCGCGCCGTTATCATCACTCATCAGCTCTAGTTGCATCTCGTCGGCATAGTCCAGCACCTGCTCTTGCTTAACCTCGCCGATCTCCAATTTCTGCAACTTATTGATGGTCTTTTTGCGCTCCTTGACCAGCGCATTGAGGTCCAAGCCTTCTGGAAAACTCAATTTATATTCCTTTTCGATCTCCGCCACCTTCTTATCGGCAATCACTTGCTTCTTGTACTCATAGCCAAACATGCGCTCAAACTTGCCTGGATTAAAGGCAAAAATATCCTGACCGATGATCAGCACCTGGTTGTCATCCGGCACCTTAAAACCAACTTCCGCCTTAAATGCGCCAAACTTGCCGTCAGAAAACTCCCACGCCAGCGCGCTTTTCAGCGTCTGTCCCTGCTGGATTAGCTTCACCGTGTAAAAGACTTTTTCTGGATCGTTCGGATCAGTAAATCGCGCTATCAGCCCTTTCATCCGCTTGAACTCATGCTCGGTTTCCGAAAACTCCACGATGTCGCCGCGCTCATGCTCAATCAAATGAATCAAGGTTTCCGCCCGGCCAACCCTGGCGAGATCCGTCCGCAGTAGTACGTTGTCTTCTGCTTCGCTCAGTTCATAATCCCGCACACTAAGGCCAGTACCGGCGCCCAAATTAACTTGATTGATATAATCAAACAAAAATAGCGGCCGGAGCTGCTGCTCGACATCGCCCTTCAGGGGCATGAAATACGGCGTGTAATTTTTATTAAACAAAAACAGCTCAATCGATAGATTATTCTTTTTTGCGTCAGTTTGATTGGCCCACAAAAAAATATCAGTCGTTTCCCTCACTTCTTCCATGAGGGTAATTATAGCAGTTTTTGTCAGATGTCGCCAGCTGCTATTTAGTTAATCGCTCGCCTTCACGCGCTCGGTTGGCCCACTCATCCGCCAGCTCATTGCCCTCGTCGCCCTCGTGGCCACGCACCCAGCGCAGATCCGCCTGCGAATTTGAGTATAGCTCATACAGTTCACGCACGATATCCAGATTCTTGATCTCACCACCCTTCTTTGTCCAGCCGCGCTGCTGCCAGCCTGGCGCCCACTTGGTCACCACATTGATCCAAAATTCGCTGTCAGTGTAGATCACGCACGGTGCCTCGTCCGCGTCCCGCAGCGCCGCAATCAGCGCCTTGCCCTCCATACGGATGTTAGTCGTCTCGCCGTCCTCCGAGCCCAAAATCCACGGCTGAAGATCGCGAATGACCGCAAAGCCACCCGGGCCAGGATTGGGGCTAGCTGAACCGTCAGTGTAGTAGATTGTCATACCCTGATTATACATAGTTTGCCGAACCTAGGCGATTTCATACTGCAGGAAATACCACAAATCCTCTAAAAATGCATCACGCGCCGGAGTTGAACGCTCGTTTACCATGAGATCATGGCTGGCATAGTCGCGCCGCTGATGGATTTGCCTAAGCAGCTGAGACATCGTTTGAGCAATGGAATGTTTATCTTTATCAGAGACTGAGTTCTGCTGCTCTAATTTATCCTTAGCAGAGACTGAGCGCTGCTGCTCTAACTGGCGAATATATTTATAGATGATGTGCGCCACCTCTCCCGTTCGCGAGCGTTGCCGCTCGGCCTTGGTGACAAACTGCACTTCGACCGGCACGCCCTTGTCTACTCCTGGATGATCCATCAAAAAGGTCACTTTAGAAACCTGATATTTCTGACCGCGCTGCTTTACACTTTCATCATCCTGAACCACAAACTCGCAGCGCCCTATATCAAACCCGCATTGCTCCATCTCCTGGCGCACGGTAGTAACATAATCCACCGTACCATGGACACAAATGGCACTGGACTTACTGGCGGCCTTTTTCAGCTGAAACGCTGGGTTCATATCAATTCGCCGCTGTAAAAACTCCACGAAATCACGTGCCTGATCCTTTACCGTACCTGATATAACGGTCAGGCCGAGTACGTCCATCGGCGTATACTCCAGTTTGTCATTCTGGCGAGCTTCATGCACCTTGGCTGCCCACGACCCCACGGTTTTCAGGCGATATTTTCCCTCTACTTCCTTACCGTTTTGTGCCAAAAAATCCCCAATATGAATCGACCGATTCGGGCATGATTCTTCGCTACGCGGACCGACCACTGCTTCGGTCTCAACTTGCTCAGTACCAAAAATTGTATTAACTAAATTGCGGACACCAACGTGGCGAATTGTCTCATACTGCCCACGAATCTCCTTAACGAGATCATGCTTGCCCTGCCCCTTCAGCCGAATGATATGTGCCTGTGAACGCAGGCTTGCCGCCAGCCCATCAAACCCCATCACTTCACACAGCGGTGCATAGAACGACTCCGCCTCCAAGACATCCTGCAGTTTGGCAGATTCACGTGATGATGACGGATAGCGCATATTGTCGAGTAGCTCACAGGCCTTGATGATCACCGCCTCGATATTGGTCTTATCCAAAAACTCAGCCATCTGCTCCACATCAACAAATGGCTCGATCTGCCGCCATGCTTCAGCTGGCACCGAACCGTTATAACGATCCGTGATAATCTCTCTGATATTTTCAGGAATAGTATTAGCCACCTGTAGTCGGTGCCGGCCAGAAGCCTTTTCCGTCTCAATAAGGTCCGCTAGGAGCGATGCTACATATGCACCCTGCTCGCGCGTCATCCCAGTTTTAGGATTCGTAAATACATCGGCCAGAGCCAAGCCGGCGGCCTGTCGACGCTCCGGCGTGCACTTCTGGCTATCTCTGTTGTGAAAGCGGTCAACCACGTCATGCAGTAGCACGGCATGAATTGCCTCAGGCGGCAGTTTCAAACCGGCAAACTCCTCCACCAGTTTCATCGTTCGCTCAGCATGCTCCACCAGATCCTTTCGTTCATTCACACCTTCACCTTGAAAATACCCCTCAAGTGTCAACTGAAAAGGAAACTCAAGAGATGGACGTTCAAGATTGATCTCAAATTTCTTTTGTGGCGTGCCCAGCTGCTCTAGCTGCTCACTGCACGAAGAACATAATTCACTCATAATCCAGTTCGTTATCAAACTGGGCTATTATAACAGATGATGTATATTTAGTCAATAAAATAGGTGCCGGCGTCAGGATACGCATTGTACTGTTTCAGCGACATACTCTGGCAATACGCCCCCGCATCAAAGATCACTAGCTTATCGCCAATTTCCGCCCGGGCCAGCTGCCGCGATGCGAGATTCTCTGGGTTGCTGGGCGCTGGTGTCAAGATATCGCCCGTCTCACAGCAGTGCCCCACCACGATGTACTCTCGCTGCTCCTCGCGACCCGCGAGTACCATCATCTCGTGCTGCGCGCCATACATCCCTGGCCGCGTGATGTCATTCATACCGGTATTAAGGCGCAAAAATGTGTGACCATCCGCACCAGTATCAACGATATCCACCACCTCCGCAACCAACACGCCAGCATGTGCTACCAGCCAGGTTCCGGGCTCAATTTCTAGATGCAGTCGCCGCCCAGTTTCCTCAGCGAACTGAGATAATTTCCGAGAAAACACCTCGCAAATTACCGCCAGATCCGCCTCCTGCTCATCGCCAAACCGATGCACTTTGAAGCCACCGCCAATATCTAGAGTGGTCACCTTCGGCAGTCGCCCAACCAGCGCCAGCGCTGCGTCCATCGCCTCGCCCCACAACCGCGGATCAGCACCCGAACCAATGTGAATATGCAGCCGATCAATCGTCATGCCATGACGCCTCGCTAACTCCAGCGCCTGCTCGGCATAGGCATGCCACAGCCCAAAGCTGGAATTAACCCCACCGGTCATCGTCCGGTTATTGTGCCCCGAGCCCATACCAGGATTGAGCCGCAGACCGACCGTATTTGGGCGGTGTGGACTCGCCGCAAACAGCTCTAATTGACGAAGCGATGTCGCCACGTAACGCACGCCAGCCTGGAGCAGTTCATTGAGGTTGTGCGCCGGCTGCTGGCTGGAGAGACTAATCGTTGGGCCGCTCACTCCTCGTTCGAGTAGCAGCACCGCCTCGTAGCTTGAGCTGGCATCAAATTGCAGCCCCAGCTCATCAAACAGCCGTATAATCTCGGGGTGCGAATTCGCCTTGACGGCGTAACGGACGGTCAAGCCAAACGGCACTCGGCACGCCAGCGCCCGCCGGGCCCGCTCCTTCAACATCCGCCTTGAATATACAAAGCTCGGCGTATCAAGCACTTCAGGCAGTTGATCAATTGGAAAGTTCATCATCGCCAATTATACCAGGAATCTGGCTCAATGCTGTCGCTACTGGCCACTCTGGATTCTCTGGCGCCGTAATATCATTGTACTCAACTGTCTGGATAAACCGCACGCCATCAGGCAGATCGCTGCCGATTGGCTTATCATCAACCATCCATACCTCGCCAGTCGGACACTGCTCGCGGAAATACTCGCCTTTCGACTGCAGTGTGGTAATAATCTCTGCCTCCTTAAGCGACGGACATAGCGCCGCCTTGAACCGCTGGTAGTTCGCTGGACCATAGGTCAAGACATGCACGGTTCCGCGCTGCTTGGCCCAGGCTACCACCTCAGCCACCCCGTCGTACTCCATTCGCCCATCAGCCAACGTCGACTGAAGCAGGAACGAGAACGCCTCCTTTTCATCCAGTCCCGCCGCCCGTACGTGCGCCGCAAAATCATAATAGTACGCTTTCTCAGTGCGCACATGAAAGTCAGTCCGCCGCGCCAGCTCTACCTCGCTATCAATGCCAAACTGCCGCCCAAGCAGCCCCCACTCTGCCGCATCCAATTCGCTCGTCCGAAACAAGGTGCGATCAAGATCAAGAAACAGATTCAAACTCATGAAAAGTAAATCCTCATGAGTTCTCGCGCGATTTTATCGCTGTCGTGACGGATCAAACTACGCAGCGCCGCCAGCGGATCGGCCTTTTTATTATGCTGGCGGACGCCATGAGCGATCAGGTGCTTACCCGAGGCGTAGTAATGCTTTTTCTTGAGCTCCGCCTCGTCCCATTCCACCAAATACTCACCATTGTGCGCGTATTTATCAAGCAGCTCCTTTGGTGGACGATAATTGTTATACAGCACATAATCCATGCCCACCCCAGCAAACCGCTCGATCTCGTCAACAAAATCCGCCACCGTAAAGCCATCGGTCTGCGTCGGCTTGGTCACCAGGTTACAGACATAGACTTTCTTGGCCTTGGTCTCAGCCAAAGCCCGCGTCACGCCGCGCACCAGCAGTGCTGGCGCCAAACTACCGTACAACAACCCCGGCGCTACCACCACGAGGTCGGCATCCAGAATTGCTTGCCGAGCATGTGGATTAATCGTTGCCGGCGGGCTGAGTTCCAGCCACGGCCGCTCATCACCCGGAATATTCGTCACCTCGATGGCGTGCTCGCCCTCGACGACTGTACCGTCACGCAGCTTCAACGATAGCTTGGTATCGTCCAGCGTAATCGGAAATACTCGTCCGTTCACGCCGAGCACCTCGCTGGCCGTCTCGACTGCTTGCGAAAAGCTCCCCGTCATCTTTTCCAGCGCCGCCATGAACAAATTACCAAACGCATGCCCCTTCATACTACCCTCGTCAAACCGGTAATTGAACAAGTCGCGCACCTTTGGCGAACTACTCAGCGCCACCAGGCACTGCCGCACATCACCCGCCGGCAGCACACCCAGCTCATCGCGCAGCATACCTGTCGAGCCACCGTCGTCAACCATGTTAACCAGTGCCGTGATACTATGGGTATATTTTTTCAGACCCGACAGCAGCGTGAAACTACCAGTTCCGCCGCCGATTACTACAATTTTTACTCCGAAATATTCTCTATTCAATTCGTATGTCATGCCCGCATTATAGCACTTCAGCGAGGTTAGACCAACGTGCCCTTTGGTAGCGGCCACTCTAAGAACGTCTGGTACTGCGTGTTGACAGCGGTCAATATATGGTCAGCCACCTTGGCCGGGTCATTGAAGAAAGTATAATCATCTGGCCGATTCCCGCGCCAAAATGGTGTTTTCATCGCCCCGGGCAAGAACAGCGCTACGCGAATCGGTAAATGCTGCTCATCTGCCTGCAACGCCAAGCTACGAGCCAGCCCTGCCTGGGCGTGCTTGGTTGCCACATACACCACTTCATCCCCGCGAGCTTTGATACTGCTGGTTGAGCCAATCACCGTCAGTGTGGAGCGTATCTGTTGCTGCGCCATCCTATGCCATGCCCACTGCACCAACGGCAACGGGCCAGCAAAATTCACCTCCGCCATGGAGCGCGCATCAGGCTGATCCTCGAAGTTACCGCGCCAACCATAGCCTGCCGCCCAGACAAATTGTTCAATAGTATCACCGCCCAACATCTGCTCAATCCGCGCCGGCGCTGCCTCAACCTGCTCGGGATAGTACACATCCAACGGGAACCCCTCGCCGTGCTCCTGAACGTTATGCGTCTTCCCCAACACCAGCACGCGCTTACCATTTTTCCTGAGCTGCCTGGCCATCTCCAGTCCAAGCCCACTCGTCCCACCAAGAATAATATGCATGTGGTTATTATAGCAGGAGGAGTGATGGACTGTAAAATGTCGGGCGGGTACCCCAAATATCAAAACAGCGTCCAAGCCGACAAGTCCAGATATATTTATTGACACACCTGCGAATGACGCTTCAGCCAATCAGCAATCGCATCAATATCGAGATGATCGGTCGCGACGCGGACAGCAAAATCTTCTAGTTCACCTCGCTGTGCTGTAAAATTATACCCATTCACCTCCAGCAAAGTCAGTCCAGTGAGTATTGCCGTCCGCTTATTACCATCAGCGAACGGATGGTCGCCAATAATCCCGCGCATCAACGCCGCTGCCTTGGCAAATACTGTTGCATATAATTCCTCGCCAAATACTACTTGATGCTGTGTTGACACCGCAGCCTCCAGCCGTCCAACGTCACGCACGCCACCTGCACCGCCGTCTTTGACAAGCACCAGCGCATGAAGTTGCAGAATCTGCTCGAGAGTCAAACTAACCATTAGCGCTTCGCCAAGTGAGAAAAGTCCTCTTTGTATCGCCTAAGGAGCGAATTTGCAGTTTTGAGAACTTGATTATCGTCAGCCACCTCCGAACGCTTACGTACCGTGACTTCAATTTCATCGCCATCGCGAATCCCCAGCGCCCGCAAATCCCGCGCTGGCAGCGTCACGCCACGACTCGAACCAATCTTGATAACCTTCTGAATAGTAGTGATTGTCATGCAGATATTATAACAAAATTATAATTTTATTGCAATATTAGCGAAACCAAATCAATATTTACCGCACGATTTCGCTATGCAGTTCCTGCCATTTCATATGCGCCCCATACGCTCGAGCTGGCGCGTCAACCTCGCTCTTCTGAAGCAATAATTCCTCAGGATTAATAAACATTATTTCATCACCCTCTTCGCCCGGCATAAAATCAAAATTCTCTGGCCAGACGCGGCAATAAAAACAGATTTGATTAGCATCAATCCGCTCAATGTACATCTCGTCCGACGCATCAAAAAGCTGATAACGCAGACCACCCTTGTAACCAACTTCTTCAAACAGCTCACGTTTCAGCGACGATTCAATCGTCTCGCCAAAATCCATACCACCACCCGGCAAATCCCAATACGTCCGATCAATTTCCTTGACGACCAAAACCTGCCCAGCGTCGTTATAAATCAATGCTTTGAGCGAGATACGGTACAGGCAGTCCAGATGGTCCGTTCCATCTAAATTCTGCGTGATGATATGTCCGTTGGTGATTTTTGACATGAAAATCATTATACTACACCCGAACGCTAGATAGCTGATACCATTTCGCCTACAGTATATTCTGTCTTTCCAATATCCATTACTAACTACTCATTAGGTGTTAACAAGTTGGTAATTACCTAATTGTGATATTCTTTTATTTTACTGGCATATTCAGTCAAAAGATTCTTTGAATAAATTTTTTCATTTTTTGAATTTCTAACTTCTTTCCAAAGAATAGAAGCTACTTTTAATTTGTTCGAATAGTTGCGACTATTTTCGTCTGCACTAAAATCCTTTAAAAATTGATTCCATTGACAAACCGAATTATCATACTTGGCATAATCCGACTCTCCATAATACACCTTCAGCATATCTTTGATTGTAAATTTGCCATCCTTTTCTCTTTTTACTTTCCGCCAAGCAGTAGCCATATCAGCAGTAAATTTAAAAGGTGTAATACCTGTTACGGCGGAGAAATATTCTCTGAATTTTGCATTAAAAGAAAAACCACATTCAAGTAACGGCGTGTCTAATGTAATATTTTCAACTTGCTTTGTTTCGTTTTTTATTAGTGATTTTTTAATCAGATTACCCTTAAAGTACTGCTCAATAATATAATTGAGTTCTTGTTTTGTACCTCTATATTCTAATCCTAATGACTTGCAAATCTGTGAAAGTTCTTCACGATACCAATAATATTTATTAAACTCGTCAAACGATGTAATTTTATCAAACTCAGGTCTACTTTCTATCAATATTTTAGCTCCTCAAAACTAATTTATTTTTTCATATCTAGTATCTACAGCTCTCCGACCCTCACCCGCCGCTGCTCCGTCGTATCCCGCTCGCGCACGGTGACGGTGCCGTCCTCTAGTGTTTGGAAGTCGATCACCACGCAGTGCGGCGTGCCGATTTCGTCTTGGCGGCGGTAGCGCTTGCCGATGTTGCCGTTATCGTCCCACATCACTCGGCCGGGGTTGGCTTTGGCGAGGCTCGCGTAGACTTCGCGGGCTTTTTCCACCAATTCTGGCTTGTTTTTGAGTAGTGGCGAGACGGCAAATCTAACTGGTGCCAAGTGTTCTGGCAGCGCCAAATACACCCGCTTTTCACCGTTTTGCTCGTCCTCGCGGTACGCACCCGACAGCACCGCCATCAGCGCCCGCTCCACACCGAAGCTCGGCTCAATGACGTGCGGAACAAATTTTGTGTTCGTCCCCTTGACAGTGTATTCCATGCTCTTGCCGCTGGCGCGCTGAATGTTCATCAGGTCAAAATCGGTGCGATACGCGATACCCATCAACTCCTCACGACCAATCGGATAATCGTACTCAATGTCGATCGTCTTTTTGCTATAGTGCGCCCGATCCTCCGCCGGCACGTCCAGCTCGTGGATATGCTCTGGTTTCAGACCCAGCTCTGTCAAAAACTCATGCGTCGCCGCCAGCAGCTCATCAAACGCCTCCTGCCAATGCTCAGGGTCGACAAAATACTCAATCTCCATCTGCTCAAACTCCCGAGAGCGGAAGACGAAATCACGCGGCGCAATTTCATTACGAAAGGCCTTGCCCTGCTGAGCGATGCCAAATGGCAGGCTTGGGTAGAAACTATCAACGATGTTTTTGAAATTAGTGAAGATACCTTGGGCGGTTTCTGGACGGAGATAAGAAATCGACTGTGGATCGTAGGTAATCGCTTTCATGCCACTAGAGCCACGCTTACCATCGACGCCCCCCGTCAACCCATCAATCGCCAGCTCATTTTGCCCGCTAGCACCGACAAATGTCTTGAACATCATGTTAAACTGTCGCGGCTCACTAAAATTACCTCGCGTACCACAGTTAGGACATTTAATCACTCTGAGTACATGCGACCACTCTTTCAGCCCAAAATCACTGGCCTCCTCGAGGTCAATCTCACTTGGGCCAAGCTCCATGTCCAGTATTTTCTTGAACAACTCGGGCTCTTTTTCTTTGATCTCGTCATAAAAATTCGGCGCCGTGGTATGCTCGCGATACCATTGGATCTTGTCGGTGAGAGCCTCGTACTCGTCCAACTTTTCCTGTTGATCTTTGAGCAGATGATCTTCACGAAAGCGCGCCTTGCAGTGATTGCACTCCACCAATGGGTCAGAGAACGTATCCACATGTCCACTCGCCTGCCAGACTTTCTGATTCATCAAAATCGCCGCATCAACGCCGTACATATCGTCGCGCTCATCAACAAACCGTCGCCACCATAAATTCATGATATTACGCTTCAGCTGCACGCCCAGCGGACCGTAATCCCAGGTACCGCTCAAGCCGCCATACACGTCCGACCCCTGATAAATAAAGCCGCGACGCTTACACAGGCTGATAATATCTTCCATTTTTGTAGTACTCACAGTCTTCCCTTTCTCCGCGTTGGCAACGCGACGATTGTCATCATTATTGCTCCAGTATAGCACATTTGACATATCTTTAATTATCGTGGTACGCTTAAAAAATAAGAGCCGAGGGAAGCAGGTGATATGGGTGAAAAATACGCACAACCACATAATACTATTGGCGAGAGTCCAACCAATAACCCTGACTTGACCTTTCCTAAAGTATCCACGGGTGATCTCGTTCAGCAACTGGAGATGCTCATCGGTAACCCAGAACTCACCCCCGAACAAAAGCTGACTGAGTTTTGGCAGAATTTTAATACTCTCACTGACTACCCACCAGATCTAGATAATCGTATTTACTGGCTAATGGACATCCAAAAGCTACTAATTGGCGCTAGTTATCTTGAAAAACTCCTTGAGACTAATACCGATAAGAGTATCATT
Organism: Candidatus Saccharibacteria bacterium oral taxon 488; assembly: GCA_013100825.1. NCBI lineage: Bacteria > Candidatus Saccharimonadota > Candidatus Saccharibacteria bacterium oral taxon 488. The sequence continues at coordinate 244,947 of CP040001.1, read as the reverse complement.
GGAGACGCCACGCCAGAAACACTACGAGAGCGCGCTGCTGTCGCTTTCGAGCAATATCGCACATCCTTTGATAGCATCACTCCCGGCAATACTCCTGGTTTGCCTTCCTCTCGGTTATTTGATAACGTATGGCATGCAACAAAGAACCAACAGTGCCCCACCGCACCTGAAATATGTATTGCACCAGCATTACGAGAGATAGTCAATGAAAAGGAAGCTAGCTCCTTGGCTAGACTATGGCTCCAGAAATCATCACGCCTCTCAGATATTCAGGCGGTTTTCGATTATGCTCATCAACAAATCGACAAGGAACAGAAAGTGGCGCTTCTGTCAGTCGTCGGCGAGCGTATTGCCGAGATGTTAGTTGACGCTAAGACAGCCCTTTTCACCGGCTTTCTCAGACTGCGAGCCGCCCAGATTACGCATGACCTGGCCGAGCTTGGCCATTATAGCGAGGAGGAAAGCACTAACCGGCGAGCCGACGCTATCATGAAGTTATCAGAACTTGCCACTAGTCTTGAGAACGATACGCGATATAGCATCATGAAACCCGGTATAGCGAAAAACCTATACGAAAAAGCGAAGTATTTTTGTTCATTGTACAGCAAGGAACAAGAAGTACTAACCGGTGATATGTTGCCCACTAAATTAGCAGATTACCTAGGTGCAGTTGCCGTCGAACACACTACACCGCCGCATGCTGCCTAGCCACCAGCCAGCAGCTAGCGATGACTGGGCCGAGGCCGCCGATGTGGGTGAGATTTTCTAGCGGCTTGGCCTGGATGAGGCGCAGCAGCTTGATGTGATCGGCCGTTAGGTCACCTTGCTCGCTTGGCCTTAGGGCTTTTTCGCTTGGATCGTACATGTATGATTTATCGCTCGCGAGCGTCCGCCCGGCCACGTCAGTGCGTAGATTCAGCTCATCGCCCAGCAGCCCAGCGTACTGCATATAAAACCACGTCTCGACCAGTAGCCGATCAACCGCCGGCCGATCAAGCCACGCCAGCACCTGACTCAGCACCGCGAACCACTCCGGCCCATCAACGGTCTCGGTCGCCTGTGCCACCAGCTTGAGCGCTTGGTAAGCAAACTGCATCCGCTCATAATCCTCGAGGATATGCCGATAAAACGCGCTGAGCCTGGCACTGGTCAGTAGCCCCAGCTCACCACGGCCCGAACGAATCACCACGTCACACAGCGCCAGTAGCTCAATACCGCCGGCCAGCTTGCTCCGCTCGCGGCGCACCCCCTTGGCGATCACCGCCCGCCGCCCCTGGGGCGTTAGTAACTGCAATACCCGATCAGCTTCCGCATAATCCGTCCGCCGGAGCACAATCGCCTTAAGTCGCTCGCCGTCTTTCATTCAGTCTCCTCACCTAGCACGCTGAGGGCAGCCCGTACGTCATCGGGCGTCATTCGCGCCTTATCAAGCACCGCCCACACGCCAAATGGCCGCAGCTGATCAGGGTCAAGCACTACATTACTACACACTACCACCGGCAACCGTACCAGATCCTCATGGCTTTGCAGTTCATTCAGTAGCGCCATCCCTGTCTCACCCGCCAGCAGCATATCGAGCACCAAGCCATCCGGCCGCCACTCATCAAGCATCGCTATCGCCTGTCCAGCCGCCACCACTGTCCGGGCCGTATACCCCGCCTCCAGCGCATACCGCTCCAGCACCGCCGCCCACTGCGGATCATCCTCGATGATCAGGAGTTTTTTCACAATAAGCTCATCTGCTCGCTGAGCGGCACATCAACATAAAACGTCAGTCCGTCTCGGTGGCGTATCAGCCCGATCTGCCCGCCCATCGCCCGCGCGAACGTTGCAGCGATATACACTCCGAGGCCACTACTGTCCGGTCGGGTTCTGACTGATTTACGCGTAGTCATCTCATCCACCAGCCGCCGATACTCAGCCAGGCTCATCATCGGCCCAAAATCCCGTACACCCAGCCGCACCATCGTCCCTGCCTGATGCATGGTCACGCGAATTACTGCCCCAGCCTCGCTGTAGCGCATCGCATTATCGAGAAAATTCGTCATGATCCGCCCAAGCAGCAATGGATTGGCCACCACCAGCCGCTTCTTGCCCGCCCGCGGCCACGTCACCCGTCGGTCATACAGCCGCAGCATATCGCGCGACTGGTGCGCCAATTGGGTCAGTAGCGCCAGTGGATTAACCGGCTCCAGCGGAAACAGCGTTGGCTGCACATTCACGGTACGCGCTAAGTCCTGTACCAAGGCCAGCGAGCGCTCCGCCGTTAGCGTCAGCCGTCGCTGCATCAACTGTGCCTCGGCTGGACTAAGCCGACCATCCTCGATCAGTAAACTCATCTGCCGAATCAACGCCAGCGGTGCCTTCAGCTCATGCGCCGCCACCGCTATGCTCGGCATCGCGGTAAACTCCTTATCACTCCACTGTGGCTGCACCATATATCTCTAGTATAGCAAATCGAGGCGCCAAAAAGAACCGCTGCCGCTCTGTATCATTTCATGCACCAGCCGCGACCGAGAGAGATTACTGTACAAATTTCACTGTCTTGAGAATAGCCTCAAAATCTGGCTTGAACGTATCAGCGTCGGTTGAAAAACGCAGCGTCTTGTCGCGCACCTTCATCAGCACCACCGAGCCGCGCAGATCCTTACTAAACGCACCGTCAATGCGCGTGGCGGTATTACCGTTATATTCGACGCTACTCGAGGTCAAATCACCCTTTTTCAGCAAGCTGGCGTACTGATCTAGTGTCTTATTAAAGTCACTATTGAGGATTTCGAGGCGCAGCGCAAACTTGTTTTGGTTGCTACTATGTGTATTTGTCGGCGGTACGATAACCGGATGGAGATACGCTTTATAGTCGCCGCGATCACCGCCGTCAGCCGCTACGTAAACACTCCAGGTCTTTGGGTACATAAACGACACGCGTCCGTACTGCTCGGGGCCGACGAATTCAATACGCGGGTTTTTGGCCTCTTCATTAAATTTCTCGCGGTCAGCCTTTGATTGCTCTTCGCGCGCCTTGGCCGAAGCTACCGCCATCCGGCTCTCGACCGCAGTTTTTTCCTGTGAATATGCGAGGTACGCCCAGATCGCCGCACTACCAGCCGCCACGAACAGCACAATCGCACTAATCGCCACAATCATCCAGCTATTGACATATCCCTGTTCCATCTCTGTTTTTCTACTCATATGCATCAGTATAGCTTATGCTTCGGGCGATGTAAAGCCTCCCGGCAGCCGATAGAAAAAATAGCCGTGGTATTCTTTTGTCGGCTGCGTGCCGGGGATAGCAAATCCGTAGCTCACGAAAGTCAACGGCTCGGTCTGGGCGGCCGCTTGACGCTCAGCCAGCTGAAACATCTTTGCGATATCGCGGCCATCGCCAAAGGTGTACATCACCGTCACCTTGTCGAGCACCGGCTGCCGCCAGATGTTCGCCCAGCGCACCTGCGCGCCCGGTAATTTCCGCAGCCGCCAGCGCGATATCAACACCAGGAATGGATTAATCTCATAGCCAATCGCCCGCGCACCCTGCTGAGCTGCCGCCATCAGCACCACACCGTCGCCCGATCCGATATCAAGCACCACGTCGCCTTTACCGAGCGGCAGCGCCTCAGCAAACAGCCGCTGTACTTCGCGCGACCGTGACGGCACATACGGCGCACCGATCAATGCTGGCAGCGCAAAGATCATCAGAATCGCGCCACCAAGCCACAGCAGCCATATCACGCGCTAAAATCCTCGCTAAGCACTGTAATGTCGTGCTGCATATTGTCCAGCGCCGCCGTAATGTCTTGCGCCAGCTGCCGCGCCTCAACAAAACGCTGTTTGGCCTCGTCCAGATTAAAGTCATCGCCCTGAAACCACGCAATTCTCTCGTTCAGCTCCGCCATCATCTGCTCAATCGTTTTCTCATTCGTCTTATCGTTTTTCACTACTCTCAATCCTCGCTTTCATGATCTTATCTTTTGTTGTAATCTTTACAATACTACCAATTTGACGGTCGCCGCTGATCATCGCGTAACCGCGCCGCAGCGCCATCTCTGGGTCGTACTCAGCAATCATCCGTTGTTGCGACAATGCCCTATTTATAGCGATCTCGACGCGGTGAGACCACTGTTCGAGCGCCGCTTGTTGCAACATTGTTACGTGAAGGCGCCGCTCCTGAATCTGCTGCCGAATCACTTCCGTCACGCCACCCAGCCGCAACGCTAACTGCCGCCCCACCTCGTGTTTGTCCGGAAATAATAGCTGCGCCGCATTGCTCGGCGTGGCCGCCCACACATCGGCCGCCAGATCGCACAAACTCTCGTCAACCTCGTGCCCGATACCAGTCAGCACTGGCACGCGGCTGCCAGCCACCGCTCGCACCAAGCATTCATCATTGAAACTCGCCAGGTCCTCCGCGCTACCGCCGCCACGAATCAGCACAATCACCTCCGGCGGCTCCGCCAGTTGATTACAATGGGCAATCGCCCGCACCGCCTGATCAGCCGCGCCCTCGCCCTGAACCTTAACGTTAGCGACAATAAATTTCACTCCACCCCAGCGCTCACCAGCAATTTTCATAAAATCGGCGTAGCCTGCCGCCTGCGTACTAGAAATAACGGCTACGCGAGCAGGATATGGCGGTAAGGGGCGCTTGCGTTCCGCATCAAACAGCCCTTCGGCTGCTAATTTCGCCTTGAGTAACTCAGCGCTGCGTTTGAGGTGACCCGCGCCCAGCGGCTTGATCTCTTGTACCGTTAGGCTAAACTTACCCTTGGCAGTGAGCTTGGCCGAAGCTCGCACCACCACGCGCATCCCTTCCTCGATCGGCGTCCTGAGCTGCCAGGCCATCATGAAACAATTGACCGCACTCTCACTGTCCTTGAGCGTAAAAAAGACAAACTTCTGCTGACGCATGGTGAACTCGGCGATCTCGCCTTCAACCTCGACGACTGGGACAGCCGTCTCCAGCACCTGATTGACGACCGCTACAAAATCGCTAACGCTAAACCGCGGCGCCATCGTCATCATCTGGCTGCCCATATTTGATCAGCGCGTGCTGATAGAACATATACCCAAAGATAATCGTTCCCGCGAGCAAGATCACCCGCGTCAGCACAATCCCAGCGATGGCAACGTCCGGCGCCACACCGGTCATACTCAAGAAAACGATCATAATTGCTTCGTACACGCCCGCACCACCCGGCGTAAAGGCCACCAGGCTCGCTAGCCCCGCCACGCCGTAGCCGATGATCAGCACCGCCGGATTGACCGACACGCCCAGCGCCCAAAAGGCCACGATGAACATCAACACATCAAAAATGGCATAAATCGCGCCCCAGACCAGCGGCTTGATGAGTAGGCGCCGATGTTCTGACAGTTCCACGAAATCATCATGCATCTCAGCAAAAAATGCCTCAATTTTCGTCGAAACCAGCAGCCGCTTGATCTTGCCCAGCGTCGCCCAACGCACCACTGCATTCACGACTCGCGACACCCGCACCGCCGTATTGTGCATCCGCTTGCGTGACGAGAACATAAAAATCAGCCCAAATGTTAGCGCCAGCACCACCAGCACTAAAAAGAAACTTGACGTTACGATGTAGCGGTTGACCTGCCCATCAATTGACAAGATCAGCACCGCCAATATCAGCAGCACCATCAGCGACAAAAAGCCCGTCACGTAACGGATCACCTGGGCAAAGGTCGAGCGCGCCGAGCTGACGCCGAGCTTGTGCATCCGCCACGTCGTGTAGGAGATGCCGCTGACGCCACCTGACGGAAAAATGTGATTGACCAGATTCAGTTCCAGTGCAATCCGCGTCTGCTCAAACCGCGAGATATGCCCGATCAGTTTTTTGTCGCGAAGATAGGCAAAAATCATCTCGCCGCCCGCGAAATACACGATAATCTGAAACGGCACCAGTAGCATCAATAGCCAGATATTCGCCCGGCCAAGTAATTCCCATGCCCGCGCTAGCTCGGCGCGCGACAGAAAAATGATCAGCACCAGCACCGCCAGCGTCACAAGGCTCATGATCGTCCGCGGTGATTTACATGCCTCCAGAAACTTCCGTATCCTTTTCGATACCATATCTCCCATTATATCACGCAGTTTTTGCTATAATCAAACCATGCACATCGCCCTGCTTGGCCGCCAGCCAGAGATCTCACTCGCCGAACTTGCAGCGGTGTTTGGTATGGATAATGTCAATCGTATCAGCCAGCAATTCGCCGAGGTTCAAACGTCTCAATTCGACATTACCACATTGGGCGGCACCATCAAATGCGCCAAAGTGATCACCGACCTGCCGGCCAGCCGCACTGATAAAGCCTCGCTCCTCGCCGCTTCGCGCTTCATCACCCGGCATTATCAAGCCAAGTGGGCACACTCGCCGCATAAAATCACCCTCGGCCTCAGCGCCTATGGCCTGGCTATCGCCGCCCGCGATGTCCAAAAAACCGGTCTGATCCTCAAATCATCCCTCAAAAAATTGGGTACCAGCCTCCGTCTCATCCCGAATGACCAGCCCGCTCTCTCCACTGCTACCGCACACAATAACAAGCTTGGTGGGTCACCCTATAAAGTCGAGCTGCTGCTCATCAAAACGACCGACCGCCGCCTCGTCATCGCCGAGAGCCGCGGCGTCCAGAATATCACCGCCTACACCCGCCGCGACCGCCATCGTCCCAAGCGCGACGCCTTCGTTGGCATGCTGCCGCCCAAATTAGCGCAGATTATGCTGAATTTGGCACTGGGTGCCGGACCGCTGACCGGTCAAAAATCGTGCACGGGTCGGATTCCAGCCATCTCCTCCAAGTCGAATGCATCCGGCAACGCCGTCCGCAGAACTATCGACTTGTCGGAGAGACTGGAATCCGACCTCGCAACAGAGGTTGACAGACGGCATCCCCTAATCCTTGACCCGTTCTGCGGCACCGGCACCGTTCTGCAAGAAGCGCTGCTCGCGGGTTACGACGTCGTCGGCACCGACCTCAGCCAGAAAATGGTTGATTACACCACCGAGAACCTGTCGTGGTTGCAATCGACGTTCACCGCGCCCAGCCACCCTATTGGCCGCGTTATTGACATTCATCAAGCCGATGCCACCACGCACCACTGGTCAAACAGCACGCACCTCACTGCCGTCGTCTGCGAGACCTACCTTGGCCAGCCCTTTTCCGCACCGCCCGCGCCTCAAAAACTAGCAGAAGTTGCCGGCAACTGTAATCACATTATCACCGGCTTCCTCACTAATATCCGCCCTCAACTAGCGCCAAACACACCGCTGTGTATCGCCGTGCCAGCGTGGTACGACGCGTCCGGTCACGCCACTCATCTGCCGCTAATAAAGCACCTCCAAAAGCTCGATTATCACCATCTCAACCGTCGTACACCGCTCATCTATCGCCGCCCCGACCAGGTCGTCGCCCGCGAGCTACTGATCCTACAGACTACCTAAGCACCGGACGATTAAGCCGTAACGCCGGATCATAGTCTGCGAGCTGTCCCAAACGACCCACCAATTCCTTTTCCAAAAGATCAAGCTGCACTTGACGCGCCTCTGCCATTTGCTTGGCCGCAGAAGGAGTGATCGCCTCCTGATGATACTGCTGACACATCGCCAGTAGATCCCTAGCGCCCAGACCGATCCGCCGCTGATTCAACGCCACAAGCAAAAATGCCAATGTCGGCCGCGCCTGCTCGGTCATTTCCGTCGTCATCTGTTGATCGGTACCAGCAAACACCTCCCGCCCGATCTGACCCAGCAGTCCGTCCACCATATTTGCCCCGGCTGACGCATACGGCCCCTCGTCCGCAGCATAGTGCGCCAGCGGCTCGGAAAGCGCCACCTCAATCTTTACCATTGCACCACTCTCACGCTGCAGCATCGCTGCGATCGTCTCTTCTGAGGTTGTCTGGCCATTGACGCCGCGCTCAGCAATTTCCGCCGTCGCCACCTCTATCGCGTGCAATGCTTGGAGCGCCTCTCCATCGCGAGGCTTCTCTTGAGATTCGTACAAGGCACCCCCTAATGCCCCTACCGCACCAGCACCCAAGAGACCCAGCAGTAGCGTTCTTCTATTTACCGGCTCGCCCAACCGAGCCTCTATTTCCGTCATATTCTGCTCGTTCATAGCACCTAGTTATATAACACCCGCCTAATCATGTAAAGCCCTTGACTTTTTATCAGCCGTCACTTATACTGGTACGGATTAGGTTTAGAAAATTTAAGGAGTTTCAATGTCAAAAGTCAAAGCTGGTGGCTCAAGTAAAAACATCCACAACAACCCCGGCCAACGCCTCGGCGTCAAGCGCTTCGGCGGCCAAAAAGTTAATGCTGGCGAAGTACTCGTCCGCCAAACAGGCGCTACCAAGGTCGCTGGTGAGGGCGCATACATGAGCCGCAACTACACCATCCACGCTGCCAAGTCTGGTGTCGTTACCTTCAAGCAGGTCAAGAAAACCAAATTCACCGGCAAAACCGAGCGACGCACTCAGGTTTGCGTCGGCTAGCCAGTACTATTCTATGACCTGCTATCCCGGCGTCCAGATTGCACCCATTTGATTACACCCGTTCATTTAGCTGCCTATCCCGCTACGCTAGTAGTATTTGAGCGGCTAGTTTCTCCAGGCAGCTACGACACACCCAAATGATGCTTTACTCGCGCTACCACGTCGCCGATCACCACTTGTGACTTGACGAGGTATTCGTCTACGCCCAGCGCTTCTGCCCGCTCCCGGTCTTTCTGCTGACTGAGCGCCGTCAGCATGATCACCCGCACGTTGGTCGTTTCTGGCGTATTGCGCAGGATATCGAGCACGTCAAAGCCACTAATTTTCGGCATCATGGCATCCAGCACGATCAGATCCGGCCGAAACGCCACCGTTGCCGACAGCGCATCCTCGCCATTATGCACCTCACGAATCTCAAAGCCCTCCAGCTCCAGCCGTGACCGATAGACTGCCGCCAGTGCCGTGTCATCTTCGACTAATAGTATTTTTTTTCTGTGTTGCATATCTTTACCCTCCCTTTTTGAGTCTAGACACTCTTTGCTTTCTCTAACTGTGGGTCACGCCCATTATCTGCCGCCCCAGCCGTCATCTCGACCTTGACATCCGGCTCGATGCCCGACTTATCAATATTCTTGCCATACGGCGTATACCAGCGCGCCTCAGTCACTTTCAGAACCGAGCCATCCGCCAGATCAATCGGCCGCTGCACGCTGCCCTTGCCATAGGTTTTTTCGCCAACCAGCGTCGCCTTGCCATGATCCTTGAGCGCCCCCGCCACAATCTCACTAGCGCTAGCACTACCACCGTTAATCAACACAACCGTCTTGATATCACCGAGGAGCGGCTGGCCGGTTGATTTCTCGGTCGAGATAACCTGCTCACCGCGCCGTTGGATCATTACCACCTCATGATTGAGCCACAACCCCGCTAACGCCTGTGCGGCCGCCACCGTACCGCCAGGATTTCCTCGGAGGTCAAGGATGACTTTCTTGACACCTGCCGAACGGAATTCCTCGGCGGCTTGGCGCGCTTGCTTGCCGGTATCGTCATTGAAACGGCTCACCGTCAAAATACCGATCTCACCGTCGATCTTCCACTCGGCAGCCGGCGCGACAACCTCCTCGCGTGTCACCGTTACATCTTTACGCTCGCCGCCACGCGACAGTACCAACTTGACCGTCGTGCCGACATCGCCACGAATGCGCTGCACCACTTGATCAACCGGCATATCAGTTACCACTGTATCATTCACCTTGACGATAGCATCGCCGGCTTTAATGCCCGCCTTTTCAGCTGGACTATTTTTGAGCGGTCGGATGATTGTCGGCACATTATGTTTCTTAGCGATTTCCGCCCCGATACCGCCGCCAATATTGCCCGACAAGCTCTTCTCGAACTCCTTGGCCTCATCCGGATCCATATACGCCGTATGCGGATCATCCGTTGCTGCCACCATGCCGCGCGCCGCCCCACGAGCAAGCGCCTGCTCGTCCAACTTGCCATCATAGTGAGCCTTGAGCTCACGATATACGTTCTGCATCGTTGATACATCCAGCGACCCCGTCGCTGTCCTGAGGCCAAATAATGACCCGACCTGCGCCATAATTAAATCCGACCGTGTCCCGGCCACAAAACTCACAATCGCGATCAGCAGCCCGCCCAAAAACAAGCGAGCCCGCCTTCCTACCCTCCGTTGCTCTGTCATATATCTATTGTACACAAAAACCCCCGCTGATGCGAGGGTTTTATTGACCCATCGTGCTATTAAAAATATACGTAGGTTAGACCCGAGGCTAAACGCGTATACTTCCGATACAGACCGTCCCACGCCAAGTTATAGTCACTGACCGTAATTGTGCCGTCACCATTAACCGACTCGACGTACATCACGTGTCCATAATAGCCAACATTCATGACCGCTGCCGCGCCAGCCTTTGGTGTCGAACCGCTCTGGATGCCGTATCGCGCCGCTGTTGATGGCCACTGATTAGCGTTACCAGCCCCACCAAAGTGTGGCACAAACCGACCGGTACTGTGGATCTTCCACGCCACGTAGCTCACGCATTCGCGCGTGTATAGGCCCCATGGATCGACGTAAGCATCTAGTGGTGCATTCGCCCAGACGCCTGGATAGCCACCACCGCCCGGGATACCACCCGGAATTGACACCCCGCCAAGTGCTCGTCGGTTAGCCGCCGCCTGCTCTTCGCGCAGTTTCGCTGCTTGGTTATTCCGCTGCGTCGCCAGGGCTGCGTAAGCATTTTGGTCATTCTTGGTGTCATTAACCAGCTTGGCCTGCTCTGCCTGCTTGGACGCTAGTTGCGTCTGCTGAGCTTTCTGGTCTTTGAGCACATTCTCGACTGACTTTTTATTCTCTTCTAACTTAGCCTGCAGCGCCTTAATTTCCTTGATCTTATCATTCAGTGAGGATCGCAAACTACTACGTTGCTCCTGCTTATCAACATAATCGCCGATTGATTTGGAGCTCGCCAACATCTCGAGTGGCGAAATCTGATCATCGAGGTAAATATCTGAGAGGATTTTACCCATGACCTTGCGGCTCTTTTCAATCGCTAGCTTATTTTTAGCAATCTCCGCAACCAATGCGTCGTGCTTTTGTTGGCTCTTGGCAATCTCTGCCCGGATCGAATCAATCTGGGCGTTAATGCGCCCGAGCTCTTCCTCCAGCGTCGCTGCCATCGTCCCGAGACGATTAGCCTCGTTCTGCGCCTGCTGTGCCTGTCGGTTGAGGGCATCAATTTCTGCATCATAGTCACGCGCGAACACGTGTGGGCCGAGCTGGAACACGCCAGCGCCCAAAACAACAGCACTAACCGCCACGAGAGCTGCCCGTGTGGCTCGTGATGTCGAAACTGGTGTGGTGGACCGTATCTTCATTACCTTTTATTTTAGCACAAGCGACATACCAGCGTCAAGCATCTTTGCCTCGTGGATCTTCAGGGGTCAGCAGCAAAATAACTTATAATTTTAAGTATTTGCGCGTCGCGATCAATGATGAGACGATACCGATCACCGCACCGATCATAATCATCACCAGCACCACCAGTCCAGCATACGTGGTACTAATATTCATCAAGTTATCCATCGGCAGCCGCACCGCCAGCTTATCATGCGCTGAGAACAGCAGTAGATACCCAACCCCTGACGCCACCAGTGCCGCGATAAATCCATACATAACCGCCTCAACGATAAACGGCCCACGAATAAATCCGCGATCGGCACCGATCAGCTTCATCATCTGGATCTCGTCTTTACGGTTAAAAATTGCCATCCTGATGGTGTTAAACACCACCAGCGACGAAATCACCACGAACACCACGGTGGCGATTGAGCCAGCGATACTGGCAAACCGCACCCAATCACCAATGGCATTGATCGCATCACGCCGATCGCCAATGAACGACGGCTCTTTGGCGGGGTCTTTGTGTTTTTTGTACAGCTCGTCGTGTTTCGTAAACTCAATCAGTGGTCGCTGATCATTCAAATCCCTGAGCGAGGCCCGGAGTGACGCTGGCATCTCGTTGCTCGATTCTTTGATCGCCTCAAGAAACGCCGGGTCATTCTTGTGCTGCTCAATCTGTTCTTGTCGTGCCTGCTCTGCTGAAATATACGTTACCTTTTCGACATTATGGAGCTTACTGAGGCGTGACATTAGCTCGTCAACTACCTTTTGCTCGGTCGAGCCTTTGAGGAAGATCGACATATCAGCCTTACGCGAAATCGTATCCACCGAGTCAACCAGCACCTGCCGAGCGGCCATAGTGATGGCAATGATCAAGAGTGTCACCGCCATCACCGCAGTCGCTGCAATCGTCAGCCAGGTGTTACGGCTAAAATTATTGATACCATATCGGCACATCCGCCAGAACGTCAGCACCCGGCGGCGGCGTTGTCGCGTGCGCTTGAGGACTTTGGGATCGACGCGCGCCTTGGCGGCGGCTTTACGTGAAATATCGGTCATTGCTTGTAACTCCCCTTGGCTTGATCAGAGGTAATTTTACCGTGATCAATGGTGATCACCCGGCGCTTGAGCTTATTGACAATATCGACATTGTGCGTGGTCAGCAGCACCGTGGTGCCGTATTTGTTAATTTTTTCCAGCAAGCGCACAATATCCCAGCTATGCTTTGGGTCAAGGTTACCAGTCGGCTCGTCAGCGATCAAGATCTTTGGCTGCCGAACCACTGCCCGGGCAATCGCCACCCGTTGGCGCTCACCGCCAGACAGTTGGTTTGGGAAATTCTTTTCCTTGCCTTTCAGGCCCACCAGCTCGATCACCTTTGGCACTGTTGATTTGATCTCGCGGTTGGTCATGCCAGCAATCTCCAGCGCAAAGGCCACATTTTCAAACACCGTCCGGTTCGGCAAAAGTTTGAAATCCTGAAACACCACGCCAATCTTGCGGCGGAGCAGCGGAATATGCTTGTCCTTGAGCGTGTCATAATCAATCCCACCGACGACAATCTTGCCGCCAGTCGGCTTTTCCTCGCGGGTCAGCAGTTTGAGCAGCGTCGACTTCCCCGCACCGGACGTCCCGACCAAAATCACAAACTCGCCCGGCTTGACATGAACACTCACCCGGTTCAAGGCCGGCTTGTTATCCTTGCCATACGTTTTGGTAACCCTATCTAACAAAATCATTGCCATTAGTATAGCAGATTTTTTAGGATGGTGCGAATAGGCATATACTGGCTCTTTATTTAGCCGCGCGACTCACGCAAATAAGCCGCCATAAACTCATCGATATCGCCATCCAGCACTCCTTGGGCATTGCGATTCTCGTGCTTGGTGCGGGTGTCCTTGACCAGTGTATACGGATGTAATACATAATTTCTAATCTGGCTACCCCAGTTGGCTGACTCGCCAGCCCTGAGATCAGACAGCGTTTCGGCGTGCTGCTCCAGCTTCATCGCCAGCAACTTGGAGCGCAAAATCTTCAGCGCCGTCTCTTTATTCTGGATCTGCGAGCGCTCGTTCTGAATCGCCACCGTGATTCCCGTCGGCACGTGCGTCACCCGCACCGCCGAATCAGTGGTATTGACGCCCTGGCCGCCCTTACCGCCCGAGCGATACACATCAATCCTCAGATCATTCGGGTCAATCGCAATTTCATCCGGCGTATCAATCTTTGGCAGCACCTCCACCAGCGCGAAGCTGGTCTGGCGCAAATTATCAGCATTAAACGGACTGAGGCGCACCAGCCGATGCACGCCGTTCTCTGAGCGCAATTTTCCATACGCAAACGGCCCAGCAATCTCCAGCACCGCCGTCTTTATCCCGGCATCATCATTGGTCGAACGCTCCAGCGTGTCAGCTTTCATCCCGGACTTCTCCGCCCAGCGCAGATACATCCGCTCCAGCATGGCCGCAAAGTCCTGAGCGTCCAGCCCGCCCACGCCCGCCGAAATTCGTACTACCGCCTCGCGGTTGTCGTACGGGCCACTGAATAATAAATCAGTCTTGCGCCGGGTAAATTCTTGCTCTAATGCCGCCACCTGCGCCTCAAACTCCGGCAATAAATCATCGTCGCCCAGCTCCATCAACTCAGCAATATCCGCTAGCTGCACCCCCAGCGTCTGCCACGGCTCAACCGTCTGACGCACACTAGCCGCCTTTTTGGCCAGTGTCTGCGCCTCGTCTGGATTGTGCCAAATCTCTGGCTGGTTAAGTCGCTCATCCAGCGCCGCCAGCTCCTGCTCCAGTGCCGCAAAATCCAGCGCCGCCTTGGCCTGTTCTACTTCTGATCGCAGGGTTTGGATGTGTTTTTTGAGTGGCTGCATGGATACCATTGTAACAATTTTGCTATACTTTTTGTATGAAGATCGGTATATTTGATACGGGAACTGGCGGCAAATTAGTAGCAAAGAGGCTGAAAAAATTACTGCCGCAGCATTTGTACATCACGGCGATCGACCGCGAGCACGCACCGTACGGCAATCGTTCACCGGAAGAGATTATCGCGCTAACCGATGCCGCCATTCAGCCGCTGCTATCATGCGATATCATCGTTCTCGCATGCAATACCGCAACAACAATCGCCATCCAGCCGCTACGACAATGCTATCCCAATGTCCGCTTCATTGGTTTTGAACCGATGATTAAACCAGCGGCAACGCTAACTAAATCGCATCACATTACCCTGCTAGCAACAGACACCACTAGACAAAGTCAGCGTCTGCATGCGCTTATCGGTGAATATGCTGCTGGTATTCATATTGACACACCAGATACTCGCACGTGGGCGCGCATGATCGATCAGGGTTTGACTGATGACATCGCACTTGGTGAAGTAGCAACCAGTGTCGCACATGGCAGTGATATTATCATTCTCGGCTGTACACATTATTTGGCACTTGAGAAACGATTGAGTCATCAGTTTCCTCACTGCCTCATTATTGAACCTACCGTAAACATCGCTAAACGTATTAGTGATTTCGCCAATTAACTGTTATACTACCCCTATGAATCAAGCTATCGCTACCATCCTCGTAACTACTGAACAAATTAATGACGCGGTGGCGCGGCTGGGCCGAGAGCTGACTAACGAATACCGGGACAAGAATCCGCTCGTCATCGGCGTCCTGCGCGGTGCGGCGCCATTCATGATCGATCTAGTGCGCGCCATGGATTGCTATATGGAAATCGATTTCATTGACGTCTCTAGCTACGGCGACGCGACCGAATCATCCGGCACGGTCACCATTCTCAAAGACATTGATAGCGACGTTACTGGGCGGCATGTTTTGTTGGTCGAAGACATCGTCGATACCGGCCGAACGTTGGAAAAGTTACTAGAATTATTCTCTGGTCGCGGTGCCGCCTCGGTCAAAGTCTGCTCACTACTCGACAAACCCGAACGGCGTATCGCCAATGTTGCCGCCGATTACGTCGGCCTGTCCGTCCCCAACGAATTCGTCGTCGGCTACGGCCTAGATTTCCGCCAACAATACCGGAATCTACCATATATCGGGGTGTTGAAACCTGAGGTGTATCAGGGATAAAGCTTCTCCACCGCCGCCACAAATTGCTCACCGCGGTCGACGTAATTTTTGAACATCCCAAAGCTAGCGGCCGCCGGGCTGAGGATGACAACATCACCTGGGCGAGATAATTGATTGGCTTGAGCGACGACATCCACCATCGTTGTCTGGCCGAGCGCTACCATCGTCGCCGTGACCGATGCTTGACGCAGTGACTGCTCAATCTTTGCCGCATTTGCCCCGATAATGATCACCGCCCGCACCGCTTGTCTGGTAATCTCCACAGCCATTTCATCATAATCCGCCCCCTTGTCGTACCCGCCGACGACCAGCACTTTCGGCGCCTCAAACGCCCGCAGCGCCGCGATGGCACTGCCCGGCGTGGTAGCGATACTGTCATCGTAATACTTCACACCGTTTTTCTCAGCAACGAATTTTAATCGATGTGGCAATCCCGTAAAACTCTCTAGTCCAGCCGCGTACTGCTCGTCGGTCACTGTGATCGGCAATTCTGTCACCGCGCTCATCGCCGCACAGGCGTTCTCAAGGTTGTGTGCGCCCGGTAGCCGCAAGTGATCAGTGCGACAAATCCGCCGATCTTGCACGCAGAAGTAACCATCTCGGACATATACTTGACCATCATCGGGAACGGCGTAGCGCTGCGCGAAATTTAACGCATCACCTCCGCAATATTCACTACATGTCTCGCAGTCACACCCATACAACGGCCTATCAAGCGGCGTGGTGGCTACCTCCCGTGAGTATTTATTCGTTGGATGATATAAACATGTATCAACAACACTCTGATGACGACGAATATTTTTCTTGGCATCAAGGTACTCGGCAAAACCCGCATGCACCTCCAAATGGTCCGGCTCGATCATCAATACCACGGCAATGGTTGGCGATTTCTCGAGATCCCACAGCTGAAAACTCGATAGTTCATAGACAACGAAATCGTCCTTTGTGATCTTCGGTAGCGCGTCCAGTGCCGGCACACCAATATTCCCCACCAAATGCACCGTCTGACCCGCCGCCCGCAAGATCGCCGCGATCAGACTACAGGTCGTACCCTTGCCTTTCGTCCCTGTCACACCGATAATTGGCGCTGGACATTTGTCGAAAAACTCATTGGTCGCCGACCATATTTTACCCGACGTTTTGAGTAGCCGCGGCGGCACACCCGGTGCTCGCACCACCATGTCGGCATCCTGCAGCTGCTCGGCGAACACTGACTCGCCAGTCCGCACCACCACATCATCCGGCGCACTCTCAACCGCTTTCTGATCAGCAATCACAAACTCAGCATCAGGAAAAGCCTGCTGAAAATATCTCAAACTTGATATACCCTCAAGACCATAGCCAGCGATAATGATCTTCATAATTTCATTATAGCATTGAGCACTACTAAAACAGCCCTTCGAGTTTCTCCTGTAGTCGCCCGAGCAGTTCTTTATCGCCGCTACTCACGCCAGCAAGCACCCAGGTATTCGCTGCAAAAAACTCTCGTGCCACCCGAACGATCTGATCAGCGGTCACCGCCAAAATTGCTGTCGGTACGCCCTCGTAATCCTTGACGAAATCATCGGCAAAATAACGCCCGGTATAAAAATTGCTGACCTGTGCCACCGTTTGTGCCCCCATCTGATAGCGGCCCAGCGCATACGACTTGGCATTCTCGATGTCCTCCGAGGTGATCGTCCCGTTCAGCACTCGGCGCAGTTCGCGCACGATGATATCGAACAGTGCCTCTGCTGTCTCGAGGTTGACCTGGCCGCCAAAGTCCCACGCCGAATCATAAAACCCGACCGAAGTGTCGCTGAACACGCCGTAAGCCAGCCCTTTCTTGCGCGCCGCCCCGAAAATCCGCGAGCTCATCGTCCCGGTCAAAATATGATTCAAGCAGCCCATAGCGTCAGAATCCTCATCGCTCAGCTCACGTGGCAGATTCATCGACCAGCCAAATGTTAGATTCGAAGCCTCCTTGCGGCGGATAAAAATCGGTGCGGCACTCGACAGGTTATCGTGCGGGATGGTAAACCGCTCGCCCGGCTCTAGCTGCCACTGCTCCAGCGATTCACGAATTGTCGCCATCCGCCCAATCAACTTACCAGCCACCACAAACCGCATATTATTGAGCGTATGCGTCCGCCGATGGTGCTCCTTGATGTCTTTTAGGGTAATCGCGTCAATCGTTTTCAGTCGCTGATTATACGTCAAAATATCCTCGCCCAGTGCTTGCTGCACCCGCGGCCACATCACGCGGTTGTGATTATTAAGATAACCGGTCAGCTCGCTCCGAACGTTACCTTTCTCGGCCTCTAGCTCTTCAGCATTAAAGCGCGGTGTAGTGATTGCCAGCCGCTGTAATTCCAAAATCCGATCCCATTCAAAATCCGCGCAGGCCGCCTCGTATACCATTGAATAATCAGAGGTGAACGCATTATGATAGGCACCATTCT
Source organism: Candidatus Saccharibacteria bacterium oral taxon 488 (assembly GCA_013100825.1). Classification (NCBI taxonomy): domain Bacteria; phylum Candidatus Saccharimonadota; species Candidatus Saccharibacteria bacterium oral taxon 488. The sequence goes on along the minus strand of CP040001.1, from coordinate 226,975 downwards.
TGGTAAACTCCTGCTCATAGGCGTGCTCCGAACGAAACTTCTCATTCGCCCCAAACGCCATGTGCTCCATGATGTGCGCCGTCTCGTAGATATCCTTGCCGCGAACGTAGCGATTGCCCGCCCGAAACTGCACCTGAAAGCTCATCACCGTCGCGTCCGGCACATCAATGAGCAGGCCTCTCGCGCCATTTTTTAATTTTATTTCTTTGACCGTATGTTTCATCTGTCTGTCGCTCTCTGCCCACCGGTTTTAGATTTATTTGCGGTTCTTTTTGCGGTTTTGGCGCTGCGCTTTTTTCTTCTTGCGTGCTTGGTTTTTGGCGCGGTTCGACTCGGCGTTTGATTTGCCCTTTTTCACCGAAAAGTCACCGTCACGATTTTCCTCGCCCGCACCAACTTCATTAACACCACGCTCAACTGCACTTTCGGCCAGGCGCGTTAGCTCGGTATCATACTCATCATCCTGCGACTGGCGAATCACTGCGTCAGATTTATGAATATGAAAAATTGTGTTCAGAACTTCGTTACGCAGATTTTCCTGGAGGCTGGTGAACAATTTTTGTGACTCCGCCCGGTATTCTACCAATGGATCGCGCTGGCCAACGCTGCGCCAGTGGATCCCTTCGCGTAGGTGTTGCATATTCTCTAGGTGCTGCATCCACAGGGTGTCGAGCACCGCCATATACACCTCGCGCTCCACACCGCGCAACTCTTCAGTACCGATTTCTTCGTCTTTTTCCCGGTAGGCCTGGCGTGCTAATTTCAGGGCTTTTTGGAGACGTGGACGGTCTTTTTTCTCGCGGCCAACCTTGCGCACGGCCGCTTCATCGACCGGAAAGGCCGACGTAAATTCCTCGATAAACTTCGGGTTATTTTTGGTTGGTAGCGTCACTAATTCTTTGACTCTGTCACGCAACAGCCGCTCAATTTCCGGCTGGATATTGTCGCCTTCAAGGATTTTTCGCCGCATCGTGTAGACCACGCGGCGATGACGATTAATGACGTTGTCGTACTGAACAACATTTTTGCGCGTATCAAAGTTATAGCCCTCGACGCGCTTCTGGGCTGCTTCCAAGGTCTTTGACACCGCGCGGTTTTGAATTGGCGTATCTTCGTCGACGCCCAGCCGGTCCATCAGCGCCGCGATGCGCTCCCCCTGGAAAATTCGCATCAAATCATCTTCGGTCGATACGTAAAACTGCGTCTCGCCTGGGTCGCCCTGACGACCGCCACGACCGCGCAGCTGATTGTCAATGCGGCGCGACTCGTGCCGCTCCGAGCCGATCACTACCAGGCCGCCCAATTCCTTGACGCCCCTGCCCAATTTAATGTCGGTACCGCGTCCGGCAATGTTTGTCGCTAGTGTAATCGCACCCTTTTCACCAGCCTTCTCAATGATAGCCGCCTCACGCTCATTATTCTTGGCGTTTAGAATCTCAAACTTGATGCCTTCTTTTTCCAGATATTTGGCGATCTGCTCGTTCTTGGCAATCGAGCCAGAGCCAACCAACACCGGCCGGCCTTGCTTATGATAATCTTTGATAGCTTCAGCCACCGCCTTCAGCTTGCCCTTTTCGGTCTTGAAAATCAGGTCTTCTTTGTCGTCGCGAATCACTGGCTTGTTCGGCGGAATTTGGATGACGTCCAGTGAATAAATTTGTTGAAACTCTTCCGCCTCGGTGAATGCCGTACCGGTCATGCCGCTCAGTTTATTGTACAAACGGAAATAATTCTGGAACGACACGGTGGCCAGCGTCATGCTTTCTTCTAGCACCGGCACATTCTCTTTGGCCTCAATGGCCTGGTGCAGACCTTCGTTGTAGCGGCGTCCTTGCATCAAACGACCGGTGTGTTCATCAACGATGATCACCTCGCCGTCATTAGTTACCACGTAATCTTTATCGCGCTTGAACAATGTTTGTGCTCGCAGTGCCTGATCCATGTGGTACACACTGCGCACGTGGTCTGGCGTGTACAAATTTTTTATACCCAACAGCTTTTGGACTTTTTCCACGCCCTCGTCGGTCAAGGCGACGCTGCGGCGCTTTTCGTCCAAAACATAGTCCTCTGGCACTAATTTACTGGCAACTTTAGCGAACGTGTAGTAATTATCTGGGTTCTCGGCTGCTGGCGCCGAGATGATCAGCGGCGTCCGCGCCTCGTCGATCAGAATGGAGTCCACCTCGTCAACGATGGCGAAGTTCAGCTCGCGTTGTCTGAGTAAATCAACGTCGTTAACCATGTTGTCACGCAGATAGTCAAAGCCAAACTCGTTGTTTGTACCGTAAGTGATATCCGCCGCGTAGGCTTCCTTACGAGTGACCGGGCGGAGCTTGCGCATGCGTGGATCGTCGTGGTGTTCATTGTCATAGTCTTTGTCGTACACAAATGATGCTTCGTTGATGATCACACCAGTCGTCAGGCCCAAAAAGTCATACACCTGGCCCATCCAGCCAGCATCGCGCTGCGCCAGATAGTCGTTGACAGTCACCACGTGAACACCCTTGCCTTCCAGCGCATTGAGGTACGTCGGCAGCGTCGCCACCAGGGTCTTGCCTTCACCAGTCTTCATCTCAGCCACATTACCCTCATGAAGGACCATGCCGCCGATTAGCTGAACATCATACGGGCGCTCGCCGATGACGCGCTTGGCGGCTTCGCGCACCACCGCAAAGGCATCCGGTAAAATCGTGTCCAGCGTTACATTTTTCTTCGTCAGACGCTTTTTCAGCGCCTCCGTCTGCGCCTGCAGCTCTTTGTCCGACAGTTTTTCATATTTTTCGGACAGACCGTTAATTACGTCAACTTGCTTCTGCAGCCGCTTCAAAATCTTCTTCTGCGGATCGCCAAAAATCTTACTCAGCGCCTTTTGTTGTGTCATTGCCATAACCTTAAAACTCCCTCACTTTCAGGCATTTTCAAAAACTGTATACAATTATACCGTGCAGGGCTGGAAAATTAAAGGGTGTTTAGCTATACAATTGACCGTATTGTATTCACTATGTACTTAGTCCAATGCCAAAGACCGGACTTACTAAAACTCCGTAACACGTACCGCGCACTAGTGAGGTACTACTGCTCGCGCTGGAAACCGCGCTTGAACCGCGCCAGTACGCCGCGGCTGCTGCCAACGTGCGCCAACACATCATCCTTGTATTTGCGTAGCTGCCCGTTCAGCTTCGCTTCAACGATATCGACTGCCGCCAGCACGTTCATTGTCGAATCTTTAGCGGTGATCTTCTTGTCTGGCACATTAATGATCACCTCGACCTCGTACTTGTTGCCGCCAGGATTGTCAATCTGCTTGATTTTTACATCAGCGGTCGCACTTTTGCGGGCATGCCGCGGCAAGTACTTACCCAGTGCACCGATTTTGCGCTCGACGTATTTCTTTGTGGTATCTGTCAATTCGTATTTGACGCCAGTAATGGTAATATCTTTGATCATAGTTCCTCCTTTTATGTATACGTTAGCGCGGCAAGACAACGCCCACGTCCTTCGCCATTTTTAGTAATTCTTCGTTAATCACGAGCAGCTTTTCTTTCGATGACATTTTGGCAAAGCTGGCGCTCATAAATGATCTGTTCGGCTTGCCGTAAGATCGCGCCCTTGATCCATTGCTTGTCATCGTTCGTCAGTGCCATATACCCTCCTAGACTCCATTATATCATCTCGCGGCCGTTCATATATGGACGCAGAACTTCCGGCACCACGACATCACCCTCTGCGGTCTGGTAATTCTCGATAATTGCCACCATGCAGCGCCCCAGTGCAAAGGCCGTCGCATCATTTGTGTGGACAAGCGAAACACCTTCTGTATTTCGTACACGAGTCTGTAGACGGCGTGCCTGATAATCCGTCATGTAATCAGCGGTATGCGTCTCGCGGTACTTGCCCTGACCCGGTAACCATACTTCCATATCAACACCGCGCGCATTTGGTTTACCAATATCAGCGGTGCATTTCATCAGGACATGATACGGTAGCTTGAGCTGAGCCAAAAGCCACTCTTGAATCGCGATAAATAGCAGGTGCTCGTTATAACTATCCTTCGCCTCAGTGAAGCTCTCCATCTCGAGCTTATCAAACTGGTGCATCCGGATCAGCCCCTCCATATCCTTGCCGTACGTCCCCGCCTCTTTCCGGAAACTGGTCGCAAAGCCCAAGTATCGAAGTGGCAACTGTTTCGCATCAAAAATCTCACCCGCGTGCATGCTGCCGAGCACATGCTCAGCGCTCCCCTGTAGCCACAGTTCCTCGCCTTCGATTTTGTATCGATCATCACTCGGCTGGAGACGATCCATCTGATCATAGGGCTCGGTCCGGATCATCAATGGCGGCAGCACTGGGATGAATGGTTTTGTATTGACACCAAGGCCAGCCTTTTCGGCGATCTCCTTGATCACCGCTGGGTTGGTGAGAGATGTGATCACAAACTGGATAATCGCCTGTTGCAACAACACCAAATCACCCATGATATAGGCAAAGCGAGCGCCAGCAACCTTGGCAGCACGCTCTTTGTCAAGCCAGCCCTTCGCCTCGGCAATTTCGTAGTGATTTTTCGGCGCAAAATCAAAGGCTGGAATATCACCGACAACCTTTACCTCAACGTTTTCATCCTCACTCAGACCAACTGGTACGTCGACGTGCGGCATATTAGGAACCTGCTTTAGTAGCGTTATGTAGCGTTCCTCAACCTCGCTCAGCTGAGCCTCAAGCCCGCTCAACTTGGCCTTGATGGCCTTGCCCTGCTCAATCAGACCCGGCTCGGGCTTGCCGCCCTTCATTTTGGCAGCAATCTCATTACGCTGCTGGCGCAACTCATCAACCTGCCGCTGCACCTCACGACGCTCGTCATCTAATTGCAACAATGTCGCAATAGACACGTCGCACCCCTTGTGTTTCGCCGCAGCCTGCACTGCCTCGGCGTTATCTCGAATAAAGCGAATATCTAACATGGTTTCATTGTAGCAGATATACGATAATTTATCTCGCTAACTTGACCGCTAACTTCACTAGTTTGAAAGCTTGGTAATTGTCAGGCTTGCATCGCTGAGTTGCACACTCTGGAGGTCTGATACAACGATTAATTTCAGCTTGGTACCAGCCGTGGCTCGCATCATCCGTGAATACGGCAGTGTCGAACGACGAACACCGGCTTGGTTAGATGACCATGCGCCCTCTGGACGATCACCGTTCACATCATTAACAATTTGGTAAATATTACGCACTGGCGAGTTGTCAACGGTACGAATACTGGAACGAATGAAGTACACACCATCACTTGGAATAGTATACGTGTGATTCACCGGATCCCAGGTACCACCGCCGGTATTCGTGGTGATCGTTGTCATCGGAATAGCTGTATAAGTGTCAGCGTTAACATTTACCGCCACGATATTACCATTACCGACACCGATCGAGCCGGCAAACATCGTTTCTTGCGGCAAGCTCCTCCACGCAACATCACAATCTGCCGCCGACTTTTTCATCAGTACCTGACCAATTGACCCACCGGCCGGAATATTTGATCCGGTAAATGTCAGTCCAATATTCGGCGTACCACTGCCCGTGACAGTAAGGCCGGTCGAACATGGCTGAGTACTATTCGTCACATTAACTGTTGCATTTGCACCAGCTTCGCCCTTTTCACCTTTATCACCTTTTTGTCCTTGAGGACCAGCGTCGCCCTTCGGGCCTTTAGCTCCAGGTGCACCGGCATCTCCCTTAGCTCCTTGCGGGCCGGCAGGGCCAGTGTCGCCCTTGGCTCCTGGCTCGCCTTTCTCACCCTTAGCGCCCTGTGGACCCGCTGGGCCAGTCTCACCTTTAGCGCCCTGTGGACCGATAGGACCTTTATCCCCCTTGACACCTGGTATACCCTGGGGGCCGGGCAGGCCCTGAGGACCTACTGGGCCAGTGTCACCTTTGTCGCCTTTTTGGCCTTGAGCACCTGTCGCTCCGGTATCACCTTTAGCGCCTTTGAGTCCTTGCGGGCCAGCGGGACCGACTGGACCTACCGGACCGGTATCACCTTTGGCTCCCTGAGGACCTGCAGGACCTTGTGGACCATCATTACCTTTTTCACCCTTCTCACCTTTTTGGCCTTGAGGACCAGCTGGGCCCTGTGGGCCGGCAGGGCCAGTGTCGCCCTTCGGGCCTTGTGGACCAGCAGGCCCCTGAGAACCTTGTGCACCGGTTGCACCTTGAGACCCTGCTGCACCTTGCGGGCCAGCGGGACCTTGTGGACCGGTATCACCCTTATCGCCCTTCGGACCCTTCAAATCAGATAATGCAATGAGGTTGTTCCACGTAGCATCACCCCTGTAGCGCCACTGGATATACAACGCGGTTTTCTGTAACTCAATCTCTCGCCCATCGTTACCAGCATCACCCTTTTGGCCTTGTGCGCCCGTCGCTCCAGTATCACCTTTAGCGCCCTGTTGGCCGGCATCGCCCTTCTCGCCCTTGTCGCCTTTTTGGCCCCGTGGACCAGCTGGACCCTGAGCACCGGTATCGCCTTTGTCGCCCTTATCACCTTTTTGACCCTGTTGGCCAGTATCGCCTTTGTCGCCTTTGGGACCCTGTGGGCCAGCCGGACCGACGACACCATTGGCATCGCCCTTCTCGCCCTTGTCGCCTTTTTGGCCCCGTGGACCAGCTGGACCCTGAGCACCGGTATCGCCCTTTGGCCCGGTCGCACCGTTTTTACCATTCGCTCCATCCCGACCGTTAGCTCCACGCTGTCCTGTACTTACGCCGTTTTTACCGTCTTTACCAGCAGCTCCGGCCTCACCAGTGTCACCTTTGTCACCCTTGTCGCCTTTCTCACCCTTATCACCTCGCAACTCAGAAAGAGAGACAATATCCTGCCAGTCGCCATCCATAAACTGCCACTGTACCTTGCCATTGCTTTGGCGTAGGCTAATCTGATCTGGACGAACCCCCTTGTAAAAGCGATTACCGCCGCCCCACGGCCACCACCACAGCAGTAGAATAATCAGTATCGTGACGATAAATAAACATATTACCAGTTTACGACTCGCATATGTTTTATCTGAGCGCTCGTTCATATTGTATTATATCCCCTATTTGATCTTGCTATACGCCTATTTAGCACGATTATAGCATGAGCACATTCTAAAAGCCATAATTTTTATCAAAAATCGCGGGTAATTACGACAGGTCAGCTATAATTAAGTAGTATGAGCCAGTCATTCCGTACGCAGCGCCTCAATTGGGTCAAGCTTCGCCGCTTTGCGGCTCGGCAAGAATCCCGCAATAATTGCTACTAACATCAACCCGACGACAATGACGAGACCGCTAATTGGTACAAATATCAGGAGTGAATGTTCCCCCAAATTAAGCGCCCCGGAGATCATTGGGTTACACAACTCACCAATTCCCCACGCGCCGAGCACTCCGAGTGCACCACCCAGGAAGCCAACCCATGCTGCTTCGTAACGGAACAGCCTGGCAATATCACGCCGACTAGCACCAAGCGCCTTCATTAGTCCAATCTGTTGCGTTCGCTCCAACACCGAAATGTATTGAGTATTGACGATGCCAAATATACTCACCACCAAGGCCAACACACCAAACCCAAACACAATCCACTGCAGCAAGTTTACGAACGTAAAGAGCAGCTCCTGGATATCTTTCGAAGTTACCACTGACAGGTTCAATTCATCTTTAAGAGCTTTCTTGACGTCTTCGGGCTTTTTACCATCAGCCACCGTTGCTGAAGCGGTAATATACTTTTGGTACTGCGGCGTACCGAGCGTTGCAAATTCAGTCAGCTCCTTGGCAGTCTCTGGGCTGACATAGGTATTTGGTGTATTCGTCGCTTGCTCCGGCGATTTCTTTGATACCGCTACAATGGTCAGCTCTTTGTGCTTCAACTTACTACTTGTTAGTTCACGCACGCCAGCCTCGCCGCGCTGCCGATACGCCTTGGCAATGTCCTCTTCACTGACTTTCTGCGGCGCTTGCTCAACGGTGAGCGTCAACTTGCTACCGATGATCTTGTCCGCAGAGATTCCCAATTCCTCAAGGTAGGACTCTGGTATTATCACTTCATTATCCCCCAACTGAGTACCCTTAGACATCGCCTTGCCCGCTACTGTCTCAACACGAATACCGCTATCGCGCATCGCTACCTCGCCCGTGTACTTTTTATCAGACTTGGTACTAAACGTCAGGTATTTTGGGTTCAATTGATATAGCGGCGTCACATCTTTCAAGTCACTGCGCGCCTTCAGTTTGGCTATATCATCAAGAGTCAATAGCTCAACTTCTGCGCCACGATGTGTACCAGTGTCCGGCTTATACTCCTTAAGTGGCTTATTGCTGCGACCGGTAAACGCCTCACTCGCCTTGCCAATCATCAATCCTTGAGGATTAATATTACTGCTGATGATCCTGTCAATATATTGCCGCGCACCCTCGCCAGCCATCAAACTGGCGGTAATCGCAAAGCCACCCACCGCGATGGCGATACTAGTGAGCAAGGTGCGCATCTTAGCTCGCCGCAGATTCCGCCCAGCCCGACGCACGATATCTAGCGTTTTCATTTCTTCGCCTCCTTCTTGATAGCTTTCGTGGTTCTTGACTGTTTCGTCTGGCGACGAGGCTTCTTTGGCTCAGGTAGAGGAGCTGCGGCAGCAATTGTCACCGTGGCGGCATGACGATGAGCCCTCGAGGCCACCGTTTTACCTTGAGCGATCCGAATTGCGTCTTCAATCGCCGAATCAGATTCAACTCGACCATCTTTGATACGAACAATCCGCTCACATCGTTTCGCCAAATCTTCATCATGCGTCACGATAATCAAGGTTGCGCCGTGCTGTTTTTGATACTCAAATAACAGATCTTCAATCATCGCCGACGTTACCGAGTCAAGATTGCCGGTCGGCTCATCGGCGAACAAGATCGCTGGTTCACCGGCAATAGCCCGGGCGATCGCCAGGCGCTGCTTTTGCCCACCAGAGAGATGTTTAGCACGCACCCTGGTCTTATCAGTCAAATCAACCGCTTTTAATGCCGACTCGATGCGCCGCTTGCGCCGAGCACGAGGGACGCCAGCAGTTTCCAGCGACAAACTGACATTGTCATAACACGTTTCACCACCTTCGACGAAAAAACTCTGAAAAATAAAGCCTATCTTCTCGGCGCGAAATCTATCTATTGCCCGCGTCTTGAGGCACAAAATATCCTCGCCATCAATCAACACTTCGCCCCGCTCAGGCTTATCCAACCCCGAGATGGCGTGCATCAGCGTCGACTTGCCCGAACCAGATTTGCCTAAAATCGCCAGACTCGCCCCATCTGCGATCTCAATATTAACATCATCTAACGCCACGAAAGCATTTTTCTTACTACCGTACGTCTTGGTAATATGTTTGACCTCTATCATTCTCCCTCCTAACTCCTGCAGTTTATCGTCGTAACAAGGACAAGATGTCATAACCAAGCCTGACCTCTATATTACAATCGTATCATAGAATGAAGAATGTGATCAAAACTCATAATTTCCTAGTCGCGTCCGTAGTCGCCCAATCCAAAGAATACGAGGTGGCAGCATGAAAAGTGATCATACGCTTTTAACGGCGAACTAAACCGCACCGATCGCACCGCTCATCAGCAAAACAATGATCAGGCCACCTAGCCCGACTCGATACCAAATAAATAACGAGAAGTCATTCCGCGCCACAAACTTGAGTAGCCACGATATCGCAATGTAGCCAACCACAAACGACACAATTGTCGCAAGTCCCGTCGCCGTCCAGCCGACGCCGCCAGCAATGTGCTTTGAGGCGGTTAGCACCTCCAGCAGCCCCGCCGCCACCAGCGCCGGAATACCGAGGAAAAAGCTCAACTTCGTCACCGTCACTCGGTCAAATCCCCGCAGCAGCCCCACCGAGATCGTTGCTCCCGACCGACTGATACCCGGTATCAAGGCCAGACACTGCCCCACACCAATCGCCAGCGTATCTCGCCACGTCGTTTGCTGCTCGCTGCGGTGACTGGCTTTCTCTGAACGCCTATCGGCCCACCACATCACCAGGCTCCAGCCGATCAACGCCACCGCCACAAACCACAAACTACGCAGCACCGTCTCGACCTGATCCTTAAACAGTAGTCCAATCACTGCGATCGGCACCGAACCGATAATAATCGCCCAGCCATACACATAATCAAACTGTCGCCGCGCCCGCTTCCACCACAGCCCACGCCACCAGGCGCTTAGCACCCGCCAAATATCGCCCCAGAAATAGATGATCGCTGCCAAGATCGCGCCGATCTGAATTACTGCCGTGAACGCCGTCAGGCTCGGATCATCAATTCTCATCCCCATCAACTTCTCGACAATCGTCAAGTGCCCCGTCGAAGAAACTGGCAGAAACTCTGTCACGCCTTCAATGATGCCGAGGATAATCGCCTGCCACCACGCCACTTGCTTAATAGCTCCTTCTCATCCCTTCAGTGTAGCAGCTCAGTAAGCATTCGCCAACCTTCACGCTCACTATGCGTTGCTTGATTGTGGTACGGGCGATGGCGATAGCGGCCCAGACACATGCAGCCGCACAAACCCGAAGCAGTCGACGTCAAGCTCTGGCGAGAGGCCAAACCACGTTGTGCGACAGCGACTACGCTGATTTTCAACTCTGAGTACAAGCTTATCACCGTCACGTACCGCCGACACCTTTGGCTGCTGGCGCTTGCCCTTGAGGTCTATATAGCGCAGTTCAATCTTGATATCACCTCGGGTCGTATCCCCAAAATGTAACGGGACACTTCCACCCTCGACGTGGACATACTTCACGCCCTTCATATCACTTGGCAGTTCAACCGGCACGATTTTTGTCAAGCGCTCCTCGTCACGTGCTAGCTCATTCGCCATACCGACACCAAACAGCGTCATTCCCGAAACCGATAGTGCTCCCACAACTAGCGCCACCACCGTCATAACCACCGATAGCCGCTTTAATGTCCACGTAAAGGCGCTGTGGCTCAATATCGCGCCCAGCCATACCGCCGCCATGCCACCAACGAGTAAGGATGCCCACAGACCCCACGCCCACGGCTGTGCATAGAATCCATCAAGCAAACCAATCACCGCGATGCCACTGATCGCCCCCACGATCAGCGCCACCAACAGCCCCAGCGTTACCATGAGAATACCAACACCAAGAATAAATCGAAACACTTTTGCTGCCGTATGACCCGTGTTATTATTCCGCCCTACGGATGACTCATTCCGACTGGCCTGACGCTTCAGCGAATCAAACGTTACCGCCTTGCCGCGCATCTGGAGCTTATCAGAGGCAGTCCGCGCTTCTGGAACTGACAGCCACATCACGATATAAATCAGTACCGCTGCACCAAAGGTAATAAATGGCGAAAAAATGAACAACAACCGTACCCACAAAGGATTGGTTCCCCAATAGGCAGCGATGCCTGCACACACGCCACCAATCAGCGCATGTTCCGTATCACGCATCAGCCGTCGCTCTGAACGCTCGGGCTCGTCATCGGTCTCCACCGCCTCGTCATCATCCGAAAAATCGCGCGGTTCGCCCATTTGTTTTTGCACTGCCAAAACGTCGTCGTGACTGATCACGCCGTCCTTCGACACGCCGCGCTCCGCCAAAAGCTCCACCATTCGCGCTTCAATTTCGCGCATAGCTTCTGGCTCGGCATGCATGTTTTTCTGGATTAAATTCAGGTATTTTTCCAATGATTTTTTAGCATCAACTTCCACACTAAACGGCGTTTTTGCCAAATGGATTCTGGTTATTTCTTTCATCACTTTGCTCCTTTCTCAAGATTTTTTAGCGAAGTATTCAACATTTTGATACGATTTTTCAGTTCATCCACCAGCTGCGCGCCCACGTCAGTGAGCGAATAATATTTGCGCGGCGGCCCCTGCTCGCTCTCTTGCCATTCGTGCTTGAGATAGCCATATTTTTGTAAACGGCTGAGTAGCGGATAAATCGTCCCCTCCACCACCATCAAGTCTGACTCGCTCATTTGCTTGACAATATCGCCAGTATATTGCGGCTGCTTAGCGCACACCAGCAACACACAGTACACCAGGAAACCTTTGCGCAGCTGAATCGCCAAACTTTCGGCATAAGCACTAACGTCCATGCTTCATCCCTCCTGGCACGGTTGATTTTTCAATCCGACCGTCTTTAATGATAATTTGATGATCACATTTTTTCGCCAAATCAGCGTCATGCGTCACCACAATTAACGTCACACCCTTTTGCTTATTATAGCCAAATAGCAATCCTTCCACCTTAGCGCCAGTTTCGCTGTCCAGGTTGCCGGTCGGCTCGTCGGCAAAGATGATTTGCGGATCGCCGACAATCGCCCGGGCAATCGCCAAGCGCTGCTTCTGCCCGCCCGACAAGTCCTTAGCGCGGTTTTTGCGCTTATCGTACAAATCCACCGCTTTAAGCGCCGCATTGATCTTGTGCGCCCGCTTTTTGCGCGGCAGCCGGGCGATCTCCAACGGCAAACTGACATTGTCAATCACACTCTCATTGCCCTGGACGAAGAAACTTTGGAAAATAAAGCCAATTTTTTTAGCACGGAATTCATCGACATGCTTTGACTTCAGCTGCAAAATATCTTGTCCATCAATAATCACTTGACCTTTCTGCGGCTTATCCAAACCTGAAATAGCATGCATTAGCGTCGATTTACCCGAACCAGATTTGCCTAAGATAGCCACGCTGGCTCCTGTCGGAATGGTCAAGCTGATATTTTTTAGTGCCGTAAATTGGTTTTTCTTTTTGCCATAAATTTTCGTCACGTTCTTTAGTTCAATCATAATCTCTCTCCTATTCCGTCCTTAATGCCTCAATTGGGTCTAGCTTTGTTGCTTTGCGGCTTGGCAGCCAGCCGGAAATAACCGCCATCACCACCAGACCAACCACCAGCAAACCAATGTGTAGCGGATTAATCACCAGCAAATTCGTTCCCGCGCCCAACTTCAGCGCACTAGTAATCACTGGATTCAGCAACGTCACCAAACTCGCCAAGCCAACGCCAATCAGTCCCCCCAGCAAACCAACCCACGCTGCTTCATAGCGGAATAATTTACCGATATCACGGCCGCGCATCCCCAGCGCCTTCATTAAACCAATTTGGCTGGTACGCTCCAACACCGAAATATACATAGTGTTAATAATCCCAAATACGCTCGCCAGCAATGCTAATCCACCAAATGACGCCAGTGCCGCTTGAGCCACATTGACCATTGTCAGCAACGTTTTTCGAATATCCTGAATCGAATACGCACTGTAATCTTTATTGATTTCGTCTTTAGCAACATCAATATTCTTCTCGTCATCTACCAAAGTAATCGCCGTTGAATACTGATGTGGTTGGCTCTTGTCGTGGCTAAATTCATAGATAGCCTTAGCGTCAGCTGTTGAAATTCTCAACATTGGTTCATAAAACAAAACAGTGTCTGACTTTTTATCCACCGCCGCGATCTTGAACGACACCTCTTTGGCAACGTCTCCACCCTGCGCCGCACTGCGCACACCCAAGGTTATCGTCTGACCAATTGCCGACTGCGCATCCTTAAAGCCCAACTGCTTCACATAATCATCCGGGATGATAATCTCACCCGGCTTTGGCATGAAATCTTCCAGTGACCCCGCCGCCAATTCTGCCCGAGTTCTGTCCATTTTAACAGCCACCGTTAACGCAAATTTTTTATTATTCGCCGAGCTTTTAGCATACGCCACGCCATCAGTTGAATACGCCGGTGTTACCGTTTTTACATGCGGTGTTCGTCGGATCTTTTCCAAATCCTTGTCGTTGAGCAAATATCTGCTGCGCGCCGCCGATTCTTTATTCTTGTCAGCCTCTTCTGCCGAACTACCATACTCTGGCAATTCCTCCTTCTTTTCCGATTCCACCTTTTTACCGACCATGATCACTTTTTTATCGCCAGCCGCGTCGACTATGCTATTGGTATACAAACGGCCGCCCTCGCCAGCCATCAGCGCCAGACCAATTGTAAACGCCCCGACAGAAATCGCCAATGACGTCAAAATAGTCCGACCCTTTGACTGGCGAAGATTCCGTCCCGCCCGCTTAATGATATCGATTCTTCTCATGCCTTACTCCTTATAGTTTTATTGTACATAGTACTATGTTATACAAGGTACTATAAAAATTCAAGTAGTTTTGAGAAAATAAATTATTTAGATTAGAAATATGTATTCTTATCATTTAATAGAAGATACAGTATGCTACACTAATATCATGGATAGTACTCAGAACCATCAGATACACCAGGCAATCATTGCTCGTGAGATTATTGATATCTACAGATTCGCACCAAACAAAACAGATGTCGCAGAATCGTTAGACGTACTTTGTTTTGCCATGGCTCGCCTCACTGAAAAACACTCCGTAATTGATTGGGATTTTTTAGCGACACTATTTGATCAGCTTGCACACACTAATAACCACACATCCTTTAGCGATATAGAAAAATTATATCAAAGAATAACATCTCTAATTCCAGATCCAAACTCATAAATTCAAGAGTCGAGTGGGGAGGTGTGTTGTACTTAACACACCTCCCCGTTAGCGACTACCGCGCGTCGCTAGGCGGGTTGTGGCGCGAGGGCGAACCCTTTGCCACTCTCTGGCTAGTCCAGTGGACGTCCCTGTCGCCGCCCTGTCCAGTGTCTCGCGAGAGACGGTATCCGTCAGAGTAGTACTGGGTACTGTGCTCACGACCGCCGTCACGACGAGCGAAGATTCCGCTAGCCCCAGCAGGCTCAGAGCCAGTCCTAGGTAGTCGATCTTATGCGGATGTATTCTCAATCCACATACTACCGCGGTTTCGGTAGTCAAAAATCGTTGTAATTCCACCCCCCTCGTTTGTCAAGCATAGGCAGCAAAAACAATTAAAATCAGCTTATCGTACTTCGTCGTACTCGTCCTCAATTTCCTGGTCCAAAATCTCTTCAATCACGTCCTCTAGCGTGATGATACCCAGCTCCCTCTCGTCATCCATCACCACAAACAAATGATTGCGGGTTTGAATAAATCGGCTGAGTACTGTATCCAGACGCGACCGCGCGTCGATATCATGAATCTTGTCTCGATACAGTTGACTAACTGGCAGCGGCAGCTCGCGCCCCACCACATCTTTGACATATAAAATCCCCGCCAGCCGCCCATCAGCCCGCACTGGGATCCGCGAATGTCCAGCGTGTTTGATCTGGGCCAGCAGCGTTGCGTCCAGCTCATCACCCAAATCCACGGTAAATACCTCATCCATCGGCGTCACCAAATCACCAGCTGTCTTTTTACTAAATTGTAGCGCACCCGCCGCGATCCGGCTTTCATCGTAATCGACTGGGCTATCCGACCGCGCGGCATGCTCGTGAATAATCTGTTCCAACTCCTGATGTGAATACAGCTGCGGCGTTTCCTTGCCTAGCCAGCGGTTCAGTAGCTTCGACATCGGCCGAGCCAGCGGCCAAAATAGCACATAAATCACATCCAGTAGCCAAAAGAAATGCCGTACAAAACGATAGCCGCGCTGAGTAAAAATCGCCTGCGGTAAAATCTCGCCAAACATCGTGATCAGCAGTGTGGCAATCAGCCCGCCGATCACGCCGTTCGTCATATTACCCAGCAAAATCGACATCGCGGTATTCACGCCAACATTACCCAGCAAAATACAAAAGATCAGATAATAGCCATCCTTGCGGTAGCGGTATACCCGGGCAGCGATCGCATCACCCTGCCGAGCTTTACGCCGCAAATCATCCGGCCGCGCCATCATTAATCCAATATTAAGACCTGAAAACGACCCCGACAGCACCAACAGCACTGCCGCCATCATTAATAATAAAGCATCAGACACGATTACCAGCCGCCGCCTCCGCCGCCGCCTCCGCCGCCGCCAGCAAAGCCGCCGCCAGTTGAGCCGCCAGAGGTCGACGAATAATCACTGGCGCTACTAGCCACGCTTGACAAACTGTTCATTCCAGTCGCAAATGCCGTCGCATTAAACGCACCCTGGCCGCTGTACCAATCCGGCTGCTCGCCAACCTGCTCATAGTACTTACCCAGCTGCGCACTCCACTCTTTTTCCTGCCCAAACAACACCGCGTACGGCAGTACCCGCTCGTACAATTTCACTAATTGTTTCTCATCAGCCGCGTCAATCTTCACTTTTTCCGCGCCCTCAGGACTCTGAAGCATCTGCAAACGCTCGACCTCAGCCACGCCAATGTACCTCTTCAGGCCCGCCAGATGCCGCCTGAGCGCCAGGCCCTTGTCGGTCAGCACCTTACCAAACGACAGATAAAACACCGTCCCCGCCAGCACCAAGAGCACCGGCGACAACAATAGCACCGCAAAAATACTGATAATTATCGCGTACCGTCGAAATCGTCGGGTATGCTGCGGCTCGCGCGCTTGCAAACCATAGTCGTCAATGAGCCGACCCTTCATTTGCTTTGCGCTGTAGCGTACTCGCGCCGCGTATCGCGCATCGTTACGCAGCGTTTTTAGATTTAACCGCTTACCGACTTTCAGCGAGGAGCCAAATATATTCCTCAGCATTTCTTGCTCCTCGGCCAGGAGTTTACCCGGAGCTTGTATCACTTTCACTTCGTACTCAGCTATTCGCCATGTCGTACGCGGCTTCACTTCGATAACCTGAATGTAATGACGCACCGCTAGGTCTATCATTTGTGCCGCCATCACCGACCCCTTGACCATATGAAACGGCTGCACCAGCTTGGCCGACGTCGTCACGCTCGTACCTCGCGGTGGCAAATACTCCGGCGGAATTGGCTCCAGTTCTTTACGGCGACCAATCGACCGATAATAAGCCACGATGATCACCCCCGCCAATATCAGCGCCACCGCCAGCAACACCAATTGCAATTTCGCCCACCAATCAATCAGCTGTTCCATGAATGACATCTGATATGCCGCAAATGTCCCCGGCATAAATCCGACCGCGACCGTCACGCCAGCCATCTTTGGCAGTGCGCGGGCTGTCGCCGTCAACGTATCGCCCTGTTCACGTACCTCGCAGCGCTGATTACTACCAAACCGACCCTGATAGCACTGGAGGTTCGTTTGTTTAGCGGCCACCAGCTCGGGACTCAGCTTGAGCGTCACTGATGCCGACTGAATTGGCACCTGCCAAGCAGTGCCAATCGCATCCCAGTAAAACTCCTGTTTACCCGTATCGTGATATAATTTCGTCACGTCCCGCTGCGTATAGGTAATGACATAGGTCTTTTTACCCTTGACGTAGGTGTCTTTGTTGCCAATTCTCAACTCATTATCACGCCACGTATGCTCCAGCGGTGTGCCCTGCTCGTCTGCCACTGATTCCAGCGTAAAGTGAGTCGGATGTTTATCATACTGCTTGACGAACACCGGTGCAATGCCATGATTCTGCCGCGGCGGAAAATCCGCAGTAATGGTCAATTTGGTACGCAGTGTCGAACGCTGTTCGCTATCGCGCCCCAGCTCCATGTCGACAGTATACTTACTAATCGTAAAATTATTTGTCGCCTGTGCCGTTGACCCGAATCCGACCAACAGCGCCATCACCGCAACTATCCCAAAGAAAAACCGCTTCATATGTTAATTATATCACTTATTACCAACGCGCTTTTAATAAACATTATCCAATAGTCTTGCAAAAACGAAACATTTATTGGATAATGGAGAACGATGCTCAAAACTGGTATGGATACGCTGCTAACAAGGGATAAAACCCCGACGCCGTCCTCATGGGAAATGAACTTGCCCGATCGCTGTGACGATCCAAATCAAGCAAAGGGGCTCTACCATAATGCTCATTCGTGGATAGAAGAACTAAGGGGCAGAACAGAGCCCCCAGCCTATCCACTCCGTACACTAATGAATGTGGTTAATGCGACTGATTTACTCCGTGAGGAATATCCAGAGGAAGCATACGCTCTCGAGGATGCGCTCAAGGAATTGGAGCTTGAACCTGGTGAGCTTTCTAAAGAAATGCAAAAGTGTCTCGGCCGAGTAACTCTAGCAATACACAACTTTTATCATCCAAAAACCGACGCTGCACCAGCAGAAATAATCATGAAGCAGTTCAATCAGCAGAACTTGCCGATATGAGATGACATCATACTTCAACGGTTATCTGGAAGTGGTTCTCGGCAACTGACACTGGAAGAAGTACGACAGCAGGCGCGTCAAGCTGTGGAAACCAAGCTAGATCCCAAGACGATTCAAACGATCTACCACCAACCAACAGACATTGACAAGTAGCAGATCCTTCAATTGTCCCACCTAGCTACCGCAGTGCCACGACCGTATATGCCAACTCACCCTTTGGCGTGCTGATCGTTACCGTATCACCAACCGCCTTGCCCATCAGCGCCTGGCCAATCGGCGATTCATTCGAGACCTTCCCCTCTAGCGGATCTGCCTCGACCGGTCCAACGACGGTATAGACCACTGTCTTGCCATTGGCCTCCAGTTCTACTGTACTACCTAGCACCACCGTCGAACTGCTGCCGGCCTGAATGATACTCGCATTCTGCAAAATTGTTTCAATCTCGGTGATGCGCGTTTCTAGCAACCCTTGGGCCTCACGCGCTGCATCGTACTCTGCATTTTCGCTCAAATCACCAAAATCCCGCGCCGCCGCGATTTTATCAGCGATCTCACCGCGCCGACTTTTCAGCTCCTCCAGCTCTCGTTCTAGTTCACGTTGACCACTCTCGGTAATCTGATATACCTTATTCATGTTACTCTCCTCACTCCATATATAGCGTCTACAAAAACAAAAAGTGCTATATATAGCGCTTATCCATATGGTTATTTAAGTCTTTACGAGTATAGCAATCACCCCAAACCATGTCAATACGTGACGGAGCCCCTGGTGTAATCTGGCCTCCGTCGCATATGCCAGACAACGTGATCACCCGCGCTCCAAACAAAAGGCGACGAGTTGCTGATAATCCAGCTTCTTCGTCTCGCCAGTCGCCCGCTCAGTTAATTCGAACAGTCCGTCACCATCAATTGCCCGCTCACCAATCGTAATCCGCCACGGCAGCCCCATCAACTCCGCATCGGCGAACTTGACGCCCGGCCGCTCAGCCCGATCATCCAGTAGCACCTCCACACCCTTTTCCGCTAGCTCGGTATATAATGTACTCGCTAGCTCCTGACCCTTGTCACCAATTGCTACCACATGGATCTTGAACGGCGCGATATTCTCCGGCCAGACCAGCCCCTTATCATCCGACATTTTCTCGGCAATCACACCCATCACCCGCGTGATGCCAATGCCATAGCTTGCAAGGTAAATCGGATGCTGCCTGCCATCTTCACCGGTGTACATGATGCCCATTTGTTCAGCTTTTTCGGTACCAAATTTAAAGATATTACCCACCTCCGCACTGACAACTGGCAGCAGATCATCTCTACTGATACCCAATTCCTTAGTAGCATCATCTAGCACTTCTTCGTTAACAGCTACCGTCTGGTCAGTATTGACGTACAGTGTATCCTCACCAGCTTCACATATCGTCTGGAACTCGTGACTAAACTTGGTGAACGCCCCGCCACCAGCAAACGTCACAAATGTACTGTCACCAATGCCAAACCGTGCATAACAGCGCTTATACGCCTCGATAACCCGCTCATAATACTGATCCATGTCCTCCTGTGTGGCGTGCAGACTGTACATATCCTTCATGACAAATTCGCGGCCACGCATAATACCACTCTTTGATCGGAGTTCATTGCGCAGCTTGGTCTGAAACTGATACACGCTGACCGGTAGATCCTTATAGCTTTTGACATATTGCTGCATCATTTCCATAATCGCTTCTTCGTGACTCCATGCCAACCCCAGCTCAGTATCGTCTTGCAAGCGAGTTTTAAACCACACATCGACCACCTCATCACTCCAGCGACCAGTCGCCTCCCAAGTCTCGCGGCGCTGCAAATTCGTCATGATCAGCTCTTGGCCACCAATCGCATTCATTTCCTCGCGGACAATTTGTTTGATGTTTTCCAGCACACGCAGCCCCAGCGGCGTATAGGCGTACACCCCAGCCATCACCTTATACACAAATCCCGCCCGGATGAGGAGCTGGGCATTTTTCGAGACTTCGTCCGCTGGTGCGGTCTTGGCTGTCCTCGTAAATAGTTGACTCATTCGCATCTTATATTCCTCCGATGAGCGGCAGTAGCGCTGACTTTAGTTGCTCTAAAAGATTTGGATTAACGTACAGCGCATAAAAGGCGACGCTATTCTTCGCAATATGCATCAAAACTGGCACCCAGATCGCGCCGGTATACTCACGTGCCAGGCTCATCACGATACTCAGTACAAAGGTGTCTGCCGCGACCGCCCACTGCAGTGACCCGCTGCCTCCCCACAAATGCGCCGCCCCAAACGTCAGGCTGGTGATCAAAACCGCCATCCAAACTGGTGCCGTCCGTCGTAATTTACCATACAAATAACCGCGAAATAGTAGCTCCTCCGCCACTGGCGCCAACACTGCTATCGTCATAAATGCCGCGATATATTGCCACTGAGTACCAAGCATTGACTGCGAGAATGGCAGTGCCTGCGGCTGATGAATATCAATTGCTATCAGTTTAGTCACCACTGTTAAAAACACCGCTGAACAAATCGTGTATACAATAAAGGCTGCCGGTGTAATCACCACGTCCCACCACGACGGCCAATCGGTCACTCCCATTTCCTTCAGCGTCGTCCGGCGACGACGAATATAAAACGGCAGGCCCACCACCAAGGTCACCGCCAGTACATACACAACAACCGATCCCGTCGCGTTCAGCAGCACCTCATTCACCGAACCAAGCGGCACGCCAACATGACTAAGCGCCCACACTAGGCCGAGCACAATTAACTGCGCCATCCAGAACGCCGCATACGTCCACACTGGCAGCACAATAAGCAGCCACCAATTATGTTTATTCAACCGCCCCTTTGTCGACTGGGTTTTTTCACTTCTCGCCCGCTTTCTCATATTTTATCCCCTTAATACCTTCGCAATATCACTCCACGTCACTAAAACCGTCAGCGCCATTAGCACCAAGAAACCGATGCCCTGAATCGTTTCCTCGCGCTCTTTGGTCAATTTTTTCTTGAATAATTTAAAGCCCGCCATCGTAAACCACCGCCCGCCGTCCAGCGCTGGAATTGGCAGTACGTTCATCACCGCCAGCGTCAGTGAAATGATTGCCGCCAGTAGTAAAATTTGCGTCAAGCCAGAACTCAGCACTGACGGAAACAGCACACCCAAGATGCCGACCGGCCCGGCCACGCTTTCGCCAACTGCCGCCAGATCAGCCTTGGCCGCCTGGCGAGATTCTGATGAGCCAACTAATTGTCCGATCGTCCCGTTGACCGTTTTTATGAGGATCGAGCCGACACCTGCCACCGTCTCGTATGTCAATTGCCCCGTGGTCACCACTGCTGCGATTGGCGCCGACCAGGTACTGTGAATTGTTTCTGTCTGTTGCGGGCCAACACCGAGGTAGCCGCCATTTTTTGCTTGCTCAGCAGTTTGTAGCCGGACTTGCTTGGTGAGCGTCTGACCGCCGCGCGCCAGCTCAATCGTCACCTCGCGGCCAGCCTGCGCTTTCGTGGCTGCCGACAGCTCCGCCGGCGTTGTCACGCCGTGGTCGCCGATCTTTCGCACCTCATCACCACGCTGAAGGCCAACTTTCTCCGCTGGCGAACCTGGCGTCACTCGCGCCACCGTCAGTGCTGAACGCTCCACCCGTGAATCAAATGGCAGCACCGCTTGCTGTGGTAAAATTTTTGGCATCCCCACCAACGCCAATATCATAAACAGCAGGACGGCCGTCAGCCAATTCATCATCACGCCGGCTAGCAAAATCTTGGTCTTTACCCAAAAGGTAGCGCCGCCATACGTCCCCGCACCTTCGGCCGAATCGTATTCGCCCTTCAGCTTGACGAACCCGCCGAGCGGCAGCCAGTTTAGACTAAACACCACATTCTTGCCGAGAAAGCTCGTTTTAGGCCGCCATTTTTTTGCAGCTGGCGGAAAGCCGATACCAAATTCTTCAACCACCACACCGTTACGCCGCGCCACGATCGCGTGACCCAATTCGTGCACCACCACCAGCAAAACTAATATGATCAGCCCAACCAAAATTCCAATGAACACCATTATTACCCTCCAAAGCGCCGATTACGTTTTTTGTACTCCTCCAGAATGAACTCCACATCTTTTGTTGTCATATCTGGCCAGTTTTTCTCGATGAACATTAGCTCGCTATATGCCGCTCGCCACAACATGAAATTACTCAATCGCTGTTCGCCGCTTGTTCGCACAATGAGGTCACACGGCGGCACTTCTGGCGCATATAAGTTCTGAGCGATCAGTTCTGGCGTCACGGCTTCGGCCGCCACACCCGACTGAACAATTTTTTTAACCGCGTCGGCAATTTCCAAATGTCCGCCATAATTGAGACACAAAAGCAGCTCGCCGCCCGTCAAATTCCGCGTTCGCTCCTCGGCCCGCTCAATCGCTTTTCGTAAGGTCTCTGACAACCCCTCGCGCGAACCGATCACCCGCATCCGTACATTGTGCTCCAAAAATATCGGCACGTCCGACTCCAGCACCTTGAGCAGCAGGCCCATCAGATGTCCGACCTCTTCCTCGGAACGCTTCCAATTTTCTGTACTGAACACATACGCACTCGCATACTTCACGCCGCGACGTAACGTCTCCAGTAGCACATCCTTCAGACTATTGTATCCCGCCAAATGTCCCTCATAGGCCGGCAGTCCGTGCTGCTTTGCCCAGCGACGATTACCGTCAACGATAAAGCCAACGTGCCTCGGCAATTCTGTTTTTTCACTCATGTTTCGCCCTCCACTCATTAATCAACCTCACATCCTGGATATCTTTTTCGCGCCCGCGCCAGTTTTTCCAGCGCCGCAGAAAATCTAGATTGACGAACTTCACACCGTCATATTCCACCGCGTAGTCCAGCAGCTCGTCATACTCAACAATTCGCCCGTCAATTTCCCAGCCATCCCAAACTTCCACCGATCCGTCATTCTTCACCAAATACTGGCGTTGGTTTGTATCAAGCTTTCTGACCCAGCCATTGTTACGAGCAATTTCTTCTAATACCACTCGACCAGCCGCCACATCAATATCAGTGGACTGACGAATTCCTAATTGATCCAAAATACCACTGCCAATGATAATAATCTGATCCAGTGGCAGCCCTAATTCTTTCACGCGCTCAGCAAACGTCTGATTCATCAAACCGTTAACACATCCTTTTCTTTAGCTTTAAACGCCTCGTCAATTTGTGCCTGCACCTTACTCATCAGCGCATCAATTTCCTTCTCGACTCGCTTATAATCATCCTCACCGAGATCCTTGGCGTCCTTCATCCGCTTGGCCTCCTTCAGGGCATCCTGGCGAATCGTTCGCATAGCGATCCGCGCCTCTTCGACCTTTTCGCTCACTTGCTTGACTAGTTGCTTACGGCGCTCCTCAGTCAATGCTGGCACCGGCACGCGCACCACCCGGCCGTCATCGGACGGATTAAAGCCCAAGCTCTGATTATCGCGAATCGCTGCCGAAATTGCCGTAATATTACTCGGATCAAATGGCGTCACCAGCAGCATCTGTGCCTCCGGTGCCGTCACATTCGCCACCTGGTTCAGCGGCATCCGCGTCCCGTACGCCTCCACCATCACGCCGTCCAGCATCCCGGCGTGCGCCCGGCCTGTCCGCACCTTTTTCAGCTCGTCCTGAAAATGACTAAACGCCTGCGCCATTTTATCCTCATATGGTTGTGTGTCAAACATATTTCCTCCCGTTATCTGTCATCCATTATAGCAGACTGTTGACGGGGTTGTCTGCTTGACTTATCCAAATATTCATGCTAAAATCAAAACGTTAACGTATAATTAAACAGAAACTTAGAAGATGGCCTACGATATTGAGCGACTAAAGCGAACTGAGAGACGAAAGAGCCGCCGCTTAACCCCGAGGAAATTGCAGCACGCAACAGTGGCTATAATGCAGACCTTTACGGTAATCTCCCGGATGGTATCAACGAGCCTACTGGCGACGTGAAAACACCAGGCGACCAAGACGAGAGTAATCAATTCTTTGATGAGGCTACCGCGATCGCCGCTGAAAACAACGACACTCTTGATGCCGACAAAGAACGCTCCGACGGCTTCAAGACCGTAAAAGTTAGATACGAGGGACAGGAATTCACCATCCGCCGTGCGGAAGTCTGGTATATGGAGGAGCACCCCGAAACACCACGAGCAACCATTGAATTTCCGCCAATGCCTATTGATTACCTGGGCGTCACCGGCACTCACCATGTCAAGCTCATCGAGAGCGCGCCCGACACATGGGAATGTGTCATCAAAAACGATATTACTAGTGGCAGCGAGCAAGACCTACCGCCCGAATATAGAGACATGCAACGTCCCCTTTCGCTGCGTGAAACCCACATCAAACATAGCATTCTCTCTCATCCAGAACTCATCGATCCAGAAGACCAAAAAAATCTCCGACGGGTCGCCGATCCTTATGCAGAACTAACCTCGCCAGAAGAAGCCGCGTGATATAATTATCATCAGTGATAACACACATTAAACTATATCATTTTCGCTCCTACGGCCTTTATGAGACGACACTGGCGCCAGGCGGCACCGTCATCGTTGGACCAAACGGTACGGGCAAGACAAACTTGCTCGAAGCGATATACGTCGCCCTCCGCGGCAGTAGCTTTCGCGGCAGCCTTGCTGATTGCATGCAGCACGACCAAACGCAAACCATCATCCACCTCGAAACCGACAACACCTCTCGACGCCTCCAGCTGCTCCGCACAGCCGACGGCACGATAACCAAAGAATTTACGATTAACGATAGCCACAGCAAACTCCTTCCCCGTAAACATCGCCTGCCGGTCGTTCTGTTTGAGCCAAGCGAGCTACGACTCATCTCTTCCTCACCATCGCGGCGACGGGATTTTCTGGACGGTATATTATCTCGGCTGAATGCTCAATACGAAGCCACACTCCGTGCCTTTCACCGAACCTTGCTCCAGCGCAATGAACTGCTCAAACATCCCCACGAGACGACCCAAAACTGGCGCGATCATCTCTTTGCCTGGGATATTAAGTTCGTCCAGCTAGCGACTCACATCGCCCAAGCCCGCGCTGAATTCTTGGCTAAGCACGAGGTGGCGCTGAGTAGTTTATATGCAGCGCTGGCGGGACACGAAACAGCTTTTGCAGCCACCTATCAAGCCAGTACATCGCTTGATCGATACGAACAAGCACTTCTCGACCGCCTACAGCGTGCTCGCGACTATGAGATCGCTACAGGCCATACTTCGGCCGGCCCACACCGCGAGGATTTTACGATTTTCCTCCACAGCCAGCCGGCCATCAAAGTCGCCTCGCGCGGCGAAATGCGCACCATTATGCTGGCTTTCAAGCTGCTCGAGCTGGAACTGCAAACGAAAATCAGTCAATCACGGCCGCTCATCCTCCTGGATGATGTGTTTTCTGAACTAGATGCCACTCGCGAAAAACTCCTCCAAGAGACCATCCAACATCATCAATTCATCGTCACCACCACTGACGCCCGCCACCAGAGGGATGATTGTTTGATAGTCTCAACGCGCTAAAATCCCGCCATTTTGGCGGGATGTATCATGCTAAGCTAAGCGTGACGATATTATTCACTCTCGCTCGGCTTCAGGTTTTGGTTGTTGAATTGCATCAATGTCATCGGCGACTTCGCCAAGTACAATGATCGTATTGTCTTCAACTATTTGTTCATAATCCGGTACTCGTGCGCGCAACCACTCACTAATCTGATCGCCCGGTGCACCATTATCCTGTATTGTGATTAATTCTTCCAGCTGTTCACCTGTTAGAGACTCTACAGCCTCCTCGCCAATCCGCTCATTAATCGTATCTTGCACGTGAACAGCCAACTCTTGCAATTGCTGTTCTGGCAGATTAATACCCATCTCTCGCAGCTGATCGACCGTGATCAACGCCTCATCAAGATTAACCCGTGGTGTATTGTCGTTATTCATAAACTATCCTTTTTTTATTTTATTAGTTATCTCAACCGTCGTATCAATTTCCTCAACAAGTTGCCTACTATTTATCTCGTTAGGATTAGACTCTATCACCTACATTAGAATTCGGGTTTTGCATCTCCTGTGTGAACGCTATATGACCTGCAACCGCTGCCCTGCCGAACCGTCGGGTGAAGTCACCTGTTGCCGTGAGCGTTTCTTTTGTCTTACGCCCCATGAAAGCAACCGGACGTGATAGGTAGCTACCGATATCCCGCAGTCGCTGCGCTACGGTAGTGCGCATCTCACCGATTCGCTCGGTTGCACGGCCAGCCGCCCTACCTAACCGATCGGCAGTGGCGCTGACCCGCTCGCTAGCGGACTGAAAACCATCACCGATCGCCTCCTTTACACCCGCCAGCTTTTCCTGGCGCGCCTCGCGGCGTGCTTCCCGCCTTGCTTTGGCAGTCGTTATACGCTCACCTCGCCGCTCATTTATCTCACGAATCTTATCGAGAGCCTCTTGGCGCTGACGCTCAAGACCTTGACGTTTCATCTCAAGTTCTTGCAAGCCAAGCTTGAGCATCTCGACTTGACCGCTGGCGACTTGCCATGCACCTTCCGCTATACTCACTGCTAACGCCAGTCGTTGACCTTCAGTAGAATCAGCCGGGTGTTCGCTATCCCTATACGCTTCACGCGCCGTTGTCAGTTGCTCAAACGCAGCCGCCAGTTCGCCACTCGACATTGCCTCAATCTCTGCCTTTGTTCCAGCGATTTCTGTATCAGTACCCCTCTGCTTACCTTCTACGGCCACGGTCTCTTCTCTGAGTCCAGCCCTTTTTCGCAAATCCTCAACTTCAGCATTTCTGTCATTCCTGGCTGCCTTGCGGCGTTCGCCTGCTGCATCCTTGCGCTTCTGGGCCCTCTCCTGACGCTCCTGCCTTTTTGCAGCTAACTTACTTTCACGGTTCTCGCGAGCCTCCTCGCGTTGCTGGCGGCGCTCAGCACGACGCTCCTTAGCACTCTGAGCAGCCTGACCGATAGTCTCTTTTAGACTCTTCCCAGTCTCAGCTGCCTTATTGAATACTTCACCAATCTTTCTCTTTGCCGCTCCGCCATGACTTGATAGTTTTTCTCCTAAGCCTTTCAGGCCACCAACAATTCGTTTTGCCAAAGACTCTCGACGACCACCTGGTGTTTGCTCAAACGGATCAACCCATCCTTGAGTCTCGTTCTCTGGTGACACAGCAGCGCTCCAGCCGTCCGTTTCCCCTGAATGAGATACATTACTATCAATAATCTGTCGGCGGATCTCTTCATACCCAGGAATTTCTGCAAACTTTCGATTATTTTTATCGGTGGTTGTCTCGATAGCCATCACCCCATTACGGCCATCCTGTTCAGGAGTAGTAGAGTCTGCCCCTTTTTCAGAGAGGCTCCCCCACCCATCAATCATGTGGCCAGTGTAGGATGTTCTTACACTTGATTCGGGGCTCATTTTATGCATACAGACCTCATATTCTTCATATATTTTAATATCACTGTAGTTAATCTTATGCTCTATACTATCACAGATTTAATATATTGTCAACACATAAAATCTTAACACCCTTACGGATCAATATGCTAGCACCGGGGGGTCTAGCTAGATATGAACGACACCCGAATAAGCTCAGAGCTACTCGCTCACACCCAGCTCAATTCGCCTAAACTGGCGCACCACGATATTCTCGCCAAGCTTAGCGATCGCCTCCTTAATATGCTGCTCAACTGTCTTAGAATCGTCCAAAATGTATGCCTGGCTCATCAACACTTGCTCAACAAAATGCTTTTTCAATTGACCTTCAACGATTTTTTCGCGCATTTCTTCAGGCTTGCTTGCCAATGCCTCGCTAGCCATTAGTTCTGTCCTAACCCGCTCCATTTCCTCAGCCGGAATGTCCGCCTCAGAAACATACTTCGGACTCATGGCTGCAATTTGCATGGCAATTTCATGCGCCAACGTCTTGAAATCATCCAGCCGCGCCACGAAGTCGGTCTCACAGTTCACTTCAACCACCACGCCAATTCGGCCCGAGTGTACATAACCCTCGATCAGGCCTTCACGCGCTTCGCGGTCACCCTTTTTCTCAGCCTTGGTCAAGCCTTTTTTACGCATCGCCTCCAGCGCCTTGTCAAAATCGCCATCAGTTTCGACTAGCGCCTTCTTTGCGTCAGTCAAGCCCACGCCAGTTAATTCGCGCAGTTTTTTAATATCGTCAACAGAAACGTTCATCCTATTTATCTCCCTTTTTTACTGACTTGTCTTCCTTTTTTGCTGCGCCAGCTCCCTCGGCTACTGCTTTAGTAAAGTAGCTTAATAGCAATTGGATGCTCTTAATTGCATCGTCATTGCCTGGGATAACGTAATTGATGCCAGTTGGATTGACATTAGTATCAACCACCGCAAACACTGGTATACCCAGAGATTCCGCTTCGCGTACCGCATTCGCATCAGTCAGCGCGTCAACCACGACCACTGCGCCTGGCTTGCCCATCAAGTTCTTAATACCGCCGTATTTGAAATTCAGGTTGTCAATTTCCTCCTGGAAACGCTGCACCTCTAGCTTGTTGTAGCGCTTCTCCAGATCGCCCGACGCCATCCGCTTCTCGAGGTTCTTCAGTTTCTTGATCTGCTGAGCGATTGTTGCGCCGTTGGTCAGCATACCGCCGATCCAGCGCTCAACCACGTACGGCTGATTGATGCTCTCGGCCGCCTGGCGCACCACGTCCTTAGCTTGCTTTTTCGTACCGACGAACAGTACCTTCTTACCGCTAGCGGCGATTTTTGTCAGCTCCGGCAGCGCCTTCTCTAGCGCCTCAGCTGTCTTTGCCAAATCAATGATATGGCTATCCTGGCGTTTTGAATGGATGTATGGCGCCATCTTTGGGTGCCAGCGGCTGGTTTTGTGTCCGAAATGAACACCAGCTTCAAACAAAGCTTTCATGTCTACTGTTACAGACATTAGATTACTCCTTTTTCCTCGCCCGCCACTTTTGGAGCTGCGACGGGCTGTGTCGTTATATTTAGTTACCTCGTCATTTTAACACAAGTCGACACCAAAAGCAATCCGTTACTGAGCAGAGCGAGACACTATGAACTTATCTAACTCTTGCTCGAGTTCAAGTGCCTCATTACTTGAAGAGGAAAGCTCGTTAACAATAAGTCTATCCTGCCCCGGCGTCACGACTTGCGCCTCGACAGATTGACCATTCTCCTCTGTTGGATCCTTACGGCGCAGCTCTGACTGAACGACATCGCCACTCGTTTGAACAATCTCAAAATAGTCAATTGCGCTATCGCCCACAAGAACACCATACGTACAATTATCACCCCACGCTAAGTCCTTTGCCGTCATATCCGGCACCGGCTCATTAATGAGGTTTGCCGACAGCTTAAATAATAAAATCGAACCAACCTTTGCCCCGTCTCGTCCAACAGAGCCAGGCCCATAAGCATCAAGTGCTACAACTGAAGTATTTACTTCCATTGGCACGACAAGAGAGTTGTCGACGACACGTTCGTGGGGATTAAACAGCTTTACCTTCACAGTATCGCAAGAACCAGAAGCGAAGTTCACTTCAAAAACCTTGCTAAGTGCCCAGCTAAGGCGCGACAATGTGTTCTCAGATAGAAAACCTATAGTATTTGCCTCATTACGGTCGGGGTAATTTAGTATTTCACCAACAGCCTGCGCCTTCTCTTTTTCCTCATTGCGCCGAAACGCTTCCTCTGCCAACCGGTTGAGATTATGCCCACCCCAAATATTTGGCTGCCTTTCCTTATCCATGTCGTGTAACTCCTTGGTTTTTAGCTATCGGAGTCAACTATACTCTCTCTCTCTCTTGATTTGTCAAGTACATAACAATATTTTTTAATAATTTACAAGCATAATTGTTGAACGGCCCTTACCAAACAGCGGGGGGCAGCTCCATCATGCGACTACGCTGACGGCGGTATTTGCAATACCTATACTTTTTTGCTAAAATACCAAGGTTATGAAAAGCAGTATTCACCCACAGAACTATCGCCCGGTCGTATTTAGCGACGATCAAGCGGGCTTCGCGTTCTTGACTCAGTCAACGGCGCAAACCACAGACACCATCGTCTGGGAGGATGGCAAAACTTATCCACTCGTCAAGGTGCACATCTCTAGTGCCTCGCACCCATTCTTCACCGGCGAAGAAAAGATCATCGACACCGAGGGTCGCGTTGACCGGTTCAAGGCACGCCAAGCAGCCGCCCAGGCTCGCAAGGCAGCCCTAGCCAACAAAGCCAAGAAAGCTACCGCCAAAAAAGCCACCAAGGCAACAGACGATGACGCAGACGACACAAAGAAGAAAGCGGCTACGCCTAAGGCAAAAACTAAGAAGGTTAAGAAATAGCCCCAACTTATCAATATTTTTGACATTAACGTAATAGCTCCGTCGAGGCGGAGCTATTACGATGAGACTACATTGAATTTTACACTAACCCTTACTAGGTGCTTCGGGTTTGGTATCAAAATGCTCCATCATGCACTCGAGTCTCCGTAGATACGCCAGCTCTCCCACATCCCTCCGATACAACGTACCTGGTTGCCGCACGCCATTTTCATCAGTATCAACACATTCGACGGTACCATCGGGCAAAATCCATCGTATCTTACCGTCAGTTTTTATCACCTCATAATCACCGGTATACCTGCGACCATTCTTTTCCCTTTTTAGGTGATTTGTGAGTTCAACTTCCTTTATCAAGCCCGTCGTAGGATCATAAGCGGTTGAGGTGCGAACGCGCCGAGCATCATGATCCGTACCCCCAACGCTACGCTCCTCAACCATACCGATAATCGGTCCACCGTTGGGTCCCCTAGCAATAAAATCACCGTAACACGAAACCTGATTCACTGTCATCTCTTCAGCTAGAGACGGAAGGTCGTACATCATTGGTAGCCACTTCTCTGTCGAGGTACCACCCTCCTTGTCTGACATGTACTCACCGGCCTTTTCAAACATCTTAGCAATGAACTCAGGAGACCCCACCTTTGTCTCCGGGAGACCTGAGCCATTTTTTAGTTCTGCTATGCGCGGCTCGTCAAGGGCTAAACTCGCTAACTTCCTTTCTGTCTGCCGGCGTGCATGTTCAGCATTTTCTTCTTGTGCCATCTCCCAGGCCTTCTCGACATTACGAACCCGCCCAAAGTTTGTCCCGAAAGCTTCGTTGACCATACGTCGTGTTGCTTGTAATAATTTGCCCATACTTTTTATTTTCCTTCTCTTTGCTACTGCAATATGTAATGTATTTAATAGTCTACACTTTACTTTACTTTACTTTACTTTACTTTATTTTATTTTATTTTTCTTTATTTGTCAAGTATCCCTACGCCATTATCAGTATTTTACTAGTAGGCCCGCCACCCCCACCAATATGCTATAATAATCCATATGACAAAAATCTCTCTCGACCTCGAGGCGTTGAAGGCGGAGCGGGCGGCGCTGGGTGATTTTTTGGCGCATCCCGACGCGTATGGCTCGCCGGATTTCACAAGTAAAAATAAGCGGTTCTCAGAACTGGAGACGCTTATTATCAAGGGCGACGAGCGAGTGGCATTAGAGCAAAATCTGCGTGACGCCAAAGAATTAGCGAATGACGGCGGCGAATTGGCAGAATTAGCAAAAGCCGAAATCACTGAAACTGAAGCGCGCCTGTCAGAGCTGGAGGAAGAATTATTTATCCTACTAACACCAAAAGACCCGAATGATGAGAAGAATATCATCATAGAAATCCGGGCTGGCGCTGGCGGCGACGAAGCCTCGCTGTTTGCAGCGGAACTGTACCGCATGTATTTACGTTGGTGTGAAGCAAATGGCTACAAAACTGAGCTCATCAGTGAATCTGCCAACGACTCCGGCGGGTACAAAGAAGTCATTTTCATGGTCAAGGGCGACGCGCCATACGCCAAATTGAAATTTGAAGGCGGCGTCCACCGCGTCCAGCGTGTGCCAGTCACCGAAAGCCAAGGCCGCATCCACACCTCCACCGTCACCGTGGCGGTACTGCCAGAGGCCGAGGAAGCCGACGTTGAAATTAATCCAAGCGACCTACGCGTTGACATCTACCGCTCCAGCGGCCATGGCGGCCAAAGCGTCAACACCACCGACTCGGCGGTGCGCATCACTCACCTACCAACTGGTATCGTCGTCACTAACCAAGACGAGAAATCACAGATTAAGAACCGCGAAAAAGCCATGAGCGTGCTGCGCTCGCGGCTGCTGCAAATGAAAATTGACGAAGAAAACGCCAAATTAAGCGCTGAACGGCGTTCGCTAGTCGGCACTGGCGACCGCTCCGAAAAAATCCGC
Organism: Candidatus Saccharibacteria bacterium oral taxon 488; assembly: GCA_013100825.1. Lineage (NCBI taxonomy): Bacteria > Candidatus Saccharimonadota > Candidatus Saccharibacteria bacterium oral taxon 488. The sequence goes on along the minus strand of CP040001.1, from coordinate 194,449 downwards.
ACCTACAACTTCCCACAGGACCGCATCACCGACCACCGCATTCATTATAGCCGCAGCAATATCCCCGCTGCGATGAACGGGGATATTGACGATTTGATTGAACAATTACAGCGGTATGAGCGGGAGTTGAAGGCGAAGAACACTACCTAGCATGACCCGCCTACCCGTTAATTATTGATTGTCATCTGCACGGCGTAATAGGGCAATTCTTGCGAGTATCTGCCGTTCCCGCTCAGGGTACATTATTCCCTCGGCATCTTCTCTATCATGAATCTCTTTCAATTCCGCTATAATCTCTTCCCGTACCTGCTGAGAAGCGTAGTAGGGTAGTTCAGGCAGACCAGCAGCAGCATGATCTTTGCTGTCTGATTCTTTCACTAGGCGGGCCCTACGCCTCGCGTCCAACTCGGGACCATCAAACCCAGGAGGGGCTGAGATGGGGAGCTCAGTAAAGCCTGTATCTACTCCTTCGAGATACTTCTCTCCTTTTTCAAAGAAAAGATCCTGTTTAAGCTCAAAATCATTTGGGTCGTCAGTAAGATAGAGACTACTGTCATAGCCATTATAGTAGTCAGGATTATAATGTGCCACGTGTTCACATCCTCTCGTTTAAAAATATAATTTGTTGCACGAATCGTATATTACTCTCTCTCGTGATTTGTCAATACTTTATACAACTTTATAGCTATTTTACAACCATAATCACTTTACTCATTCCTGGACCTGTGGTATAATTAACAACATGAATATAGCGACCTGGCTAAAGAGCGCCGCTAAACAGTTAAAGGCTATCGGTATCGCGTCAGCGCGACTTGATGCGGAGTTGATACTAGCTAACACCCTGCGAAAAAGTCGGACGTACCTGCATGCGCATTTGGATGAGGAGATTGATCCGCGACGGGTTGATATCGCCGATGCTAGGTTGAGCCTGCGGCTTGATCGAGTACCGCTGGCGTATATTTTGGGCTGTAAGGAATTTTACGGTCGGAAATTTACTGTTTCGCCAGCTGTCCTCGTGCCGCGGCCGGAGTCGGAGGAGATGATTACCCTGTTCCTGGCGCTGACAGCCAGCGAGATCACACCAAAGACACTGATTGATGTTGGCACTGGTTCGGGCTGCCTCGGCATTACAGCGGCGTTAGAACGGCCGTCCCTGCGGGTTATCCTGTCGGATATTAGTCCACGAGCCATCAAAATCGCCGAGAAAAACGCGGGCAATTTGCATGCACAGGTGACATTGCAGCAACAGTCACTCCTTTCTGGGCAGATTGAGCCGGTGGATTATATCTTTGCTAATTTGCCGTATGTTGACCGAGACTGGGATGTTTCGCCAGAACTGCGTCACGAACCCGCCGAAGCGTTATTCGCAGCGGATAATGGACTGAGGTTGATTGAGACACTGATTGAGCAAGCGCCGCGCCGCTTGACGGCAGATGGTCTGCTCTTTTTGGAGGCTGATCCGAGGCAGCACCAGGCAATTCTCCATCAAGCAAGGCATCACGGCTTTCACGAGGTAGAGACACGCGGCTTTATCATCGTCCTACGCCTTGTAGGCGCCAAGCGTTAGCTTGACCTTCCGTTCCTCGCCGTCACGCAGGATAGTCAGTTCTACCGTCTCGCCCGGCAAGAACTCAGAGATGAGACTGCCGAGGCCACCCTGCTCGCCGATCAGCTTGTCATTTACTTTAGTAATGATATCGCCGTCCTTGATGCCTGCTTTATCTGCCGGCCCGCCAGCGACGACCGCCGATTTGCGACGCGAGCCGCCGACATATGCACCGCTTTTGACTGGTAATTTATACTCAGCACGGACTTCAGGGGTAATCGCAACATATTGCACGCCGATGTATGATTTCTGGACTTTGCCAGAACCAAGCACACTGCGTACCAACCCCTTGGTGGCGGCAATCGGAATTGCAAAACCCACACTCTGCGCATCCGAGACGATCGCTGTGTTGATACCAATAACTTGGCCCGACATATTGAGGAGCGGCCCGCCAGAGTTACCCGGATTGATCGCAGCATCAGTCTGAAGTAGATCAGTCAGACTCTCGGCTTCGTCGCTATATTCACTAGTAGAGGCCTGAACTGGTCGGCCCTTCCCCGAGATAATGCCCGTTGTGACGGTGTTCTGGTAGCGACCCAGTGAATTACCGATAGCAATTACTTTCTGACCAACATGCACAGTGCTTGAGTCACCCAGCGTGGCTGCCGGCAGGTCATTCACACCATTGATCTTGAGAAACGCCACATCGTTGAGTGGATCAACGCCAACAAGCTTGACATCCGTATACTGCGTACCGTCACTACCCATAATCTCGATGGTTTCAGCGTCCTTGACGACATGTTTATTCGTCAAAATATAACCGTCTTTACTGATGATGATCCCTGTACCAGCACCTTGCTGCACTGTCGCACGCGACAATGTCCGGCCATTCTTAGTGGTTACGATCGAAACCACGCTCTTAGACACACGCTGCACAACTTCGCTGATATCTGCTTCGTCGCGCGACATGACGAGGTTGCCGTCAGGAGTAGACTGGATGGACTGTTTATTAAACTGCGTCGTTAGCCACGAACCCAGCACTGCCGAGCCAACCATCAGCCATAGCATCGTGATGACACAAGCACTAATCAGCGCTAGCTTCCTGCGACGCGGCACACCCGGTCGAGATTGGAGTTGCTGAGCTGAACGAGATTCTTGCTCCATTATAGTGTCACCGAGTTAAAGAATAGTAAAATGGTCAGGATAAGCGCCGACGCCAAGATAGCCGGGCCGGCAACTTCAGCAATAACAATCGTCTTATGCTTATGCCAAGAAGTATAAATACGTTCGGCTACGAATGATAGCAGCGTAAAGATAATCGTCACCTGCGGTAGTTGCAGCGCATTCACCCCAAGCAGCGCATAGCCAAACGTCCAGTAATGCGCCAGCCAGCCAATCTCCGCAAATACCAGCCCCCAGGCTAGACTGAGTACAGTAATCTGCTCCTCACGAAACGTCGATAGGAAATGCCGAGCCGTGCCATACCCAATGACTAGCGCACACAGCACAACCACCGCGGCTGGCCATTCGTGTGACACTGCAAACAGTGCTGCCGTGCCGATAAATACCGCGAGACCCGCCTGCAATGTCATCTGCCAGCGCTTTGATAGCGGCTTGATAGCGACAAGCCATATCGCATAAAATACCGCTAGCGCAATTCGTAGCACCAGCGTCGCCTGCGGCGCATACATCAGCGCCACCACACCGAGACCAACCACCACGTCAACCAGGCTTCCTTGAATATTCGTTAGCCAAAACTTAGGGCGCACCGACAATGTCCGCCACTTGCTTAAGAGTACCAGCACAATCGCCGCCAACGGATAATGAATCTCCTGCGACATCCAGAACAAGACTGCCACCATCCCTAAATTGAGTGCATAATAAGCGATATTACTGAGAAGCGACCGTCGCCTGGCTGTTTTTTTCAGAAACTCCATTGCCACCCTATTATACCAAATTACGGCCCGATTATCACCACGAAGTCAGCCTCAGCTGGCAGGTTGAATGGCGGTTTGCCTTCGGTTAATGTTACACCATACAGTTCTTTAATCTTGTTGGCAGAAGCCTGCTTGGACTTGCCTGACTCCAGCTGATAAACCCTGTACTTTTCGGTAATTTTCTGTGGTGAATTGCCAACGCTCACCACGTTGAGTGATGCCGCCTTTAGGCGATCAGCTTCGGATTTGGCGGCTCCGACCACGCCACTGCCATTGAGCACCAGGACGCGCGCCTTTTCCTTGGCAAGTGCATCACCGTATATTTCCACCTTGATAAACGATCGAATTTGCGAATAATCAAACTGGCCAGCTGTCGGCACGACCACACTGGCGCCACCAACACTACTCGTGCCAAGCAGGACATTATCTTTTTCAATAAAGCTGAGGCGGTGAATGTCCGTATCCTTGATCTTGGAAGCAACATCCATCACCGTACGGACTTCCTTGGCATCAACGTTAGTGCGCAGATTCTTGCCCATGGCGTCCATCAGCGCCGTCACCTTGCCAAGATCAGTCAGCGTACCGGTCGAGGCTGCCTTATTCTTGAGCGCCATCAATACCAACTGTTGATTTTTCTCGCGGTCAAAATTCGACTTATCCAGCCCATATGAACCACCCAGCGCGCCACGCGCTCGCGAGAAATACAGCGCCTTGTCGCCGTCCATCTCATTTGGCCCATTCTTGAAATGGATGTAGTGTCCCGTTGGGCAGCGCCGTTTCCGCTGCTCCGCTGACAGTCCCTTCTCCCGACACATCCAGTCGACGCTCGGGTCAAACACACCTCGTGGATCGTCGCTCTGAACATTCACCGTCACACCACCAACCGCATTAACCGCGTCCTTGATTACCTGAGCATTAACGTGTGCTACGTACTGTATATCCATATCAAAAATCTTGCCAACAAACTCGCGGCTGGCATCTATCCGCTTCTTTTCAGCCTGTTCATCATTACCCTTGGCAACACAGTCAAAATATTCGTTAATCTTGCCGGCACGACCAGAATTACAAACTCGCCCAAACTGCACGTATAAGTCGCGCGGAATACTAAACATGTAGGCATCGTGCTTCTTTTGATCAACACTCAGTACCATCATCGAGTCGGTTAATGTTGCGCCCGGATGGTCTGGATCATCATCCGTCGTACCGAGGATCAGCATATTGCTCCGCCCGTGTGCATCCATTTTCAGCGGTTGATTCTGAAACAAGTCAATCAGATTACCGCTACCAAACACTCGCCCCGCATTGACCCACGCCTTGTACAGCAAAAATCCACCCACCAGAATTATCAGCGCCACAATCACCAGAATAACAATCTTCAGCTTGCGACGTTTTTTATGCGATTTCTTGCGCTTTTCACGGGGTGCTTCGGGCTTTTGGATGTCAAGATCTTTGAGCGAATTGCTAATATCTTCGTCGATATCAGCAGTTGACGAAGCCGCGAGGCGTACCCGATCAGCTTGTGACAGTGACTGGCGCGGTAATTGGATCGGCTGCCGGCCAAGTATCTGCGGGGTAGGCTGCTCCGCCTGACGAGGATGAGCAGCTACCTGCTCCGGCGATACACCACCCAAACGAGACCGCTGAGCCCTCCGCGGTACAAATCCATCGACCGAATTCCTATTTGAAATTTTCACTGCTCCTTATTATAGCACACTTCTCTATCGATCAAGCTTTTGGTTTTCGCCGCCAAACCATGTATAATAAGGCGGATGGATGCTCACTTTCTCGATCGACACCCGCGCCTGAGGGACAGTCTGGGACTGATTATTTTTGTAATCGGGGTAATCATCGGAACAATTTTGATCAATACCTTTGTTTTTCGTAGCTTTGGTGTGCAGGGACCAAGTATGGAAAACACCATGCACACCAATGACCGCTTGATCGTTGACCGACTGTCGGTCACGATTAAACAGCTTCAAAATCAGCAGTATATCCCCAAGCGCGGCCAGATCATCGTCTTTAAAAATCCTAATTACAATCCAACCCTCGGTCACGATGAATATATCGTTAAACGGGTCATCGCTTTCGCGGGTGAGCGCGTCACCGTCAAGGATGGCGTCGTCACCGTTTATAACACCGAGCATCCAAACGGCTTTAACCCCGATACAACCGTCAATAAAAACGAACCAAAGTCACCCACCTCCGGCGATGTCGATACCAAAGTATCTGAGGGGACGGTTTTCGTGATGGGTGATAATCGTGAGGGTAATTTTTCGTGTGACTCGCGTAACTGCATGGGCAACATTCCGCTATACGACATTGTTGGGCCGGTCATCGTCCGCATTTTTCCCTTCACACAGATCAGAGGATTTTAATAATCAGCCAATCAAGTCGCGGATCCGCTCAAAATCCGCTTGGTCTTTGAACGGGATGATAATCTGACCGGCACCGCGCTTACTGGTGCGAACCGTGATGTCAGCACGGAGTTTTTTCGACAGGCGCGCCACCGACGAGGCGTGCGGCGAGCGGGCTGACTTTGGAGTTGACGCGAGGCCCGACGACTGCTGCGACCGCTTCCAGGCGGCGATCATCTGCTCGAGCTTGCGCACACTCCAGCCCTGATGAATCGTCTGCCGCAGCAAATCCTCCGCCACGTCATCTGGCAGCCCCACCAATGTTCGCGCTTGCCCTTCAGAAATCTTATTTTCAAACAGCGCCGTCCGCACCACGCTCGGTAATTTCAAGAGGCGCAGCGTATTACTAATGGCGCTGACCGATTTACCACCAACGTGCTGACCGATTTGCTCCAGTGTCATATTGAACTGGTCGCGTAGCTTCATGTAGGCCGTCGCCGTCTCGAGTGGATTGAGGTCGCGTCGCTGCAGGTTCTCGATCAGTGACACCTCCAATCGATGCTGATCGCTCAGGCTACGAATAATGCTTGGTATTTCTACTAATCCAGCCAACTGCGCCGCTCGCCAGCGCCGCTCGCCAGCCACGATCATGAATTGTGCCCCGCGTGGCGTCACGACGATCGGCTGCACCACGCCATGCCGACGAATCGAATCGGCCAGTTCACGCAGTGCCTCCTCATCAAAGAACCGCCGCGGCTGGTCTGGATCTGGAGTAATATCGGTAATCGGTATCTGGCGTAATTGCGACATTGTCGCATCTTGACCAGCCGTCGGGTCAAAAGCCTCGTCAAACAAATTTGTCGGTATCAGCGAATCAAACCCCCGCCCAAGTCCCTTTTTCATCCTTCAATCCTCTCGATAATTTCTTTGGTCAGCGCATGGTAAGCCCGTGAACCCTTCGAGAAACGATCGTACACACCAACCGGCACGCCGTGGCTTGGCGCCTCAGCGAGGCGAATATTGCGCGGGATCGTCGTCTTGAAAATCGTATCGGCAAAATGCTTTTTAATTTCATCGTACACCTGGCTTGATAGAGTCGTTCGCGAATCAACCATGGTGGTCACCACGCCGAGCAAGCGCAGGTGCGGATTGAGCCCCTTGCGAACCAACTTCATCGTCTCCATCAGTTGCCCCAGCCCCTCGAGTGCATAAAACTCTGCCTGCACCGGCAATAGGACGTACTGCGCTGCGATCAGCCCATTCACGGTCAGCAGACTCAGACTCGGCGGACTATCAATGATCACATAATCATACCCAGCGAGGCTCGCCAGCGCCTGGCGCAGCCGCACAAACCGCCCCTCGGCTTGGGCCAACTCAACCTCGGTATTTGCTAGGTGCGACGTGGCCGGTGCGATCGATAGATTCTTGATGTCGGTCTGAATAATTATATTATTCAAGGCTGCCTGACCAGTCACCACCTCAGTCATCGTTATGCCCAACTCTTGCTTATCAATGCCAAGGCCGCTGGTGGCATTACCCTGCGGATCAAAGTCAACGATCAGCGTCCGCTTACCGGCTTTTGCCAAAAAATATGCCACATTGATTGAAGTCGTCGTCTTGCCGACGCCGCCCTTTTGATTTGTCACCGCAATAATCTTCGTCATCGATACCCCTTCTGCTTACCTCATTGTACCATAGTTTCGGCCATAAAAATACCGCCCTCATCACGGGGCGGTATGCTAATTCATCGGTTATTTGATCGAGGTAATCTCAATCCTAGTGTACTTCTGGCGATGACCAGTTTCTTTGTGAACGCGTTTTTTGCTCTTGTAGCGGATGACGCGAATTTTGTCGCCCTTGACTTCTGCTTCAGCAACTTTTGCCTTCACTACCACACCTTTTACGGTTGGTGTGCCAACTGTTGTTTTATCACCATCAATCACTAAAAGTGCGTCGAGAGTGAGTTCTTTTGTGCCTTCAGGGAGGAGATCCACCAAGAGGGACTCTTTTTCGCTGACAATGTATTGCTTGCCAGAGATTTTTACGACTGCTTTCATTTCGTTCCTTAAAAATTAGTTTTCAATCCGTTCCATTGTACCAGAGACACAGTGGTAAATCAAGGCTACCGCCAGTTTCAATTACCCCACCGACAACTACACCGTCCGGAGTATCAATGTCAACTCGAACACGACCCCGACCGACCGCACACCACATTGTTTGCGTGCAGCCAACCATCGACATTACCGCCGTCCAAGTGCATACCCACCGCCGGCACAACCTTGACGACGCCACCAGCTCGAGCATAATTACTGATCGCATCGGTCAACTCATACTCGCCGCGCGGCGATATTGCAACATCAGCACAGGACTGGATAACTTGTTTGGTGAGGACGTATTTACCGATGTTGGCAAAGTGACTCGGCGCCTCTTCTGGCTTCGGTTTTTCAACAATCTCTACAAAATTACCAGCCTCGTCTATCACAATCGCCCCGTACCGACTAATGTCATCGCCCGGCACTTCCTGGGCCAGCAGGCTACATTGACCGTCTGGCGTCGCCGCCAACAGCCGCGCCACTTCGCTTGAGCCATCAGCATTATACATAAAGTCATCACCCATCAGCACCACTGCCGACTCACCATCCTCGAGATAATCAGCCGCCAAAGCCACCGGCACCGCTGATCCATACTTGCCGTAGCTCGGTTGCGTCACAAAATGAAGCTTCGCATCAATCGGCGCCACCAGAGCCAACTTGTCGTCCTTACCCTTGCTCCGCAAATAATCGTTGAGCAAAATATTGCTCCGATAATAGCTCTCCAGCTGTGAACTCTGCTCGCCAACCACAAAAATCAGCTCGCGCACGCCGGCCGCCAAACAGTCCTGCACCACGTAATCAATCAGCGGTCGATTACCAATCGGCAGCATACATTTTTCAATCGATTTAGTGATTGGCAGCATCCGTGTACCCCAACCAGCGACCGGAATAATAGCTTTGGTAATCATATTTCCTCCTTACATCTTGAGTTCTTTATGTGATTTCTGCAAAATATCCATCATCTCCCCGTAGCGCATCTCGCCAGTGGAAATTTTGGCATAGAGATAAACAATATTATCTACCACCTCAATATTAACCTTAATGTCTTGATCGTACAACCAGGCCATGAAACTTGGATTGAGCAGCTCAAAGCTCGTCACCTGGTTCTCATCGGTGGCGTAGACTTGGTAGCGCTTGTTAAAGTCACCCCACTCCAGTTCTACTTTTTTATAACCCGACGGCGCTCTGAACCGCTTCAGGAAGCGCGAATCCCGACGCTCCACCAAAATCCCGCCATACGACTTTGGCAGATTGACCTGTCCAATGATATACGTAGCCGCCGAATCGGTATTTGAGGCGTCAGCCACATAGGTATATAGCTGCACCAATAAATTGCCCGTCCAGAATCCAATGATATGATTATTGATGTCGGTACCCTTAAAGCCGCCCTTGAATAATTCACCGCGAGTTGGTAGCAGTAACCGCCCCCAATCCGGACTGAAATACATGTCGTATTGCGCTGCAAACTGCTGCATAGAGGCAACAAGCTGGGCGGGATCTTCTGTTTCCTGATCAATACTATCAAGTAACCAGCCATCACCCGAGCGCACAAAGTTCCACTGCTCACCAAACTCGTCTGTGTCACGATGCAGCACCACACCGCTCGCCGTGTCAACCAGCTCATCATTTGCCGAGGCAACAAAACTCACACTTACTCGGTCATTCTGATCATTCGCATCATCATACGCCCGGGTGATAATCGCTTCACTGATCGCCACATTCTTCATGCGATTGACTCGCCCCATCTGTTGTAGGGCATACAACATTAGTCCGATGTGCCGCGCATAATTCGGCGTGACGTACTGCTGAATTGACGGCAAATCCATCCGCTCCCAATCATATTGAAACCGATTGAACACCGTTGTTGCATAATTGACAATACCCTGTTCGTTCCAGGCGCTGTCCTGAGCCGCCGCTTGCCGGACGGCTTGCTGCGCAGCCTCACTGCCTTTGCGAAAACGGCTGATCTTATCTGTAAATGCCCCGATAATCGCACCGACCAATGCCGAGATGGCCACCAGGATAAAAATAACAACACCGCCGAGTAGGTAGAACAAGCTGGCAAGTAGGCCGGCCAAAAACCCGACCGCTATGGCGGCCATCTTTGACTGGGTAGTTTTTTTCACAAAACCACTTGCCGAAATTGCAATTACCATCGGTATCCCGAAAAGGACAACGCCACCACCACCGCCAGAACTTGACCCGCCGCCACCAGCTCGCGCGAAAAAGAGTAATGGACTGAGAGCTGCTAAACCATACATAGACCCATTGTACCGCGTTGTATGGCGATCGCCAAGGTCATGAGTGTCCGATCGGCGCGCAGCCGAGCAAACGCTTGCCACGCATCAATTTTGAGGTCGCAACTTTTATCATGATGACTATTTTACAACAGCAAGGGCAATCTCGAGCTCAGCCCCTTCAACCGTCACTGTCGACTGATTGTCATGTACCTCGCCAAACACCGCCAGCGTCTCAGTAGCAATCGCCTCAGCATGCTCATCGATCGCTTGGCGGAGCTGCTCGTCATTCGTCGTCAGCTGCAGCGTAATTCGATCGTCCACTTGCAATCCCGCCTTCTTGCGCGCACTCTGCACGTGACGAATGACCTCACGCATCAGGCCCTCGCGTTTGAGTTCGGGCGTCAAGTGCTTGCTAATTTCGATCCAATTCTCTGGCTTGATCACGCCCTCGGTTACATCATAGTCCGCCAGGTGTTCGTCTAGATTCTCAATCCAGCGAATTTCCTTAACATTTAGCTCCTCAGCCATGATCTGCTCGTAGTACTCAGCCAGCTTTGCACCCGCATACGCCGCACATTGCAGCGGTTGGCGAACCTTGATCGACACCTGATGCTCATCCTGCTTCATCCGCAAACTAAGGCCGTTGTTGATCAATTCACGTGTCCGGGACATATCGGCTAGAACCTGCTCGTTCACCGCACCCGCTGGCAACCAATCCTTCAAATGAATCGACTCATCATCACCCGTCAAATTATGATACAATTCCTCAGCCAAAAACGGTGTAAACGGTGCCAAAATATAGCTCAGGCGCACCAGCACATAATGTAGCGTGCGATAAGCATCGTTCTTGTCGCCATCGTCTTCCGACTTCCAGAAGCGGCGGCGACTGCGACGAACATACCAGTTGGACGCGTCATCAAGGAATGGCAAAATCGGGCTCAGCACATCAGGGATATTGTAGGTATCCATGTGACGCTCGACTTCTGCCACCAGCTCATGCAAGCGACTGATAATCCAGATATCGAGAGGGTTAGATAATTTATCAATATCGACGCTAATCTGGAACGAGTTCTCAGTTCCAGTGCGAGACAAGGATTCGGGAGTATCGGAGTGAGCCGTATTGGTGATACGGTGAACGAGAAACGCATCCGAAGACGCCGTATCGTACGGAAATGTGAACTCGTCAACTTCTGCATACATGGTGAAGAAATCATACATATTCCAAATCATACTGAGCTTGCGTGCCACGTCACCAACGTCCTTATCGTGCAAAGCAAAGTCTTCACCGTTCAATAGCGGACTACTCAGCAGCAGGAAGCGTAAGGAATCCGCACTAAACTTATCCATCAGCTCGTTCGGGTCGGTAAAGTTACCGAGGGATTTACTCATCTTGCGGCCGTCATTACCCGCCACCACACCGGTGGTGATGACGTTGCTGTAGGCGTTTTTATGCTGCTCACCCGCCTCGCCAAAGGCACCAATCTCCGCCAAAGCAGTGTTGACGGCATGCACATAGTAGAACCACGCCCGCACCTGGCCGATGTACTCAACGATGAAGTCCGCCGGATAATTCTGCTCAAACTTAGCCTGGTTTTCAAACGGATAATGCAGTTGTGCAAACGGCATACTGCCGCTCTCAAACCAGCAGTCGAGCACCTTATCGATGCGGGTAAATGTCTCACCGTCAATTTCAAAGGTGATGTCATCCACCCACGGACGATGATAATCATCCAGCTCCACGCCGCTGAGCTCCTTCAGCTCCGCATACGACCCGACCACTTTGACCGTACCCCGGTCGCCCTTCCACACCGGCATGGCCGTCGCCCAGAAGCGGTCGCGGCTGAGATTCCAATCTGGTGCTTGCTCGATATTCTTGGCAAAGCGGCCATGCTTCAGGTGGGCTGGGAACCAATTGATATGCTCATTTTGCTCCAGCATCAGCGGCTTTTGCCCCTGGATGTCAAAGAACCAGCTTGGAATCGCCCGGTACATGATGCGCTGCTTGCTGCGCGGATTGAATGGATATTCGTGGCGAATGTACTCAATCTTCCACACCACACCCTTTTCTTTCAGGTCTTTGGCGATGAACTTGTTATTGTCCCACACCTCCAGGCCCTTGTAATTGCTATCGGTGTAGTAACCGTTGTCGTCAATCACATGGAAGGCGCTAACGCCATAGCGTTTAGCTAACTCAAAGTCGTCCTCACCATAGGCCGGCGCAATGTGCACGATGCCCGTACCCGACTCGTGCGAGACGAAATCCGCCGCGTAAATGGTGTGAATCTTGTCATTTTCTGGCCAGTCCGAGCCGGTATCCAGCGGCTGGTATGCTTTGCCGACCAATTCGCCGCCAGGAAATTTCCGTAAAACTTCGTAATCCAGTGGCTGGTGCTTGTCGTCCTGCAAGGTGCGCTCCAGCGCTTCTTCCGCAATGATCAGTTTTTCGCCGTCGACCAATACTTCGCAGTAGGTCATATCTGGGTTGACGGCTAGCATTAGGTTGGCTGGCAGTGTCCATGGGGTGGTCGTCCAAGCCAAAACAGCAACGTCTTCATCAGACAGCTGAAACTTCACATACACACTCGGGTCAGTCACCGTTTGGTAGGCGTCGTTGTCCATGGTCACTTCGGCCTTACTCACGGGGGTGGCAAACTTGGTGTCGTACATCAGCACCTTTTCGCCTTCGTAGATCTTGCCCGCTTCGTACAGCTGCTTAAAGGCCCACCACACGCTCTCCATAAAGTCCTTATCCATGGTGCGATAAGCGCCCGCAAAGTCCACCCAGCGGCCGATGCGGTCGATCACGCCCTGCCAGGTTTCACTGTTTGCCACCATGCTTTCACGTGCCTTGGTGATGTATTTTTCCAGGCTGATGGTTGGCAAAGGATTACCGTCTTTGTCCGGCAGTAATGGTTGACCATACATAGGATCCGGAGAACTACTCACTTCGAGACTATATAGCAACCAGTTGGCCCCTGTTTCGGTAGACATATGCTCACCAACTCTTTGAAATCCATTGCGCTCATACAAATTCACCAATTTAGGTTGATGCTCGCCAACCTCTATGCGAATCTCTTTGACCCCTTCCTGCTTACTTAAGCGAAAAGCTTCTTTTAACACTGCATCCGCATAACCTTGCCCTTGGAATTCCGGTAGTACCGCCATTTTATAAAGATAACCAACCGACGTGTCATTATCCTTTTTGCCAGCAAAAAACTTATAAATATCCTTATTACTTATAACGACACCCCCCACTAACTTATCGTCATCGTAAGCTACATAAAAATTATCTCTCCCAAATTCCTCTTTTAATTTATCTGGCGTTAGGTTGTCGGCATCCCAGCTGCTGCTACCATAGCCTCGCTGCTCCATCCAGCCAGCAACTTTAGTAATAACTTTCGTTGCGTTATCGAAATCATTTACCAGCTTGACTCGCTTAACGCTACTCGTCACAATCTGCCGCCGATCCACGATATTCAGCTGCTTTTCGACGAAATTCTCTGCCGGCAGGCCATGGCAGTCCCAGCCCCAGCGGCGCTCCACGCGCTTACCTTTCATCGTCCAGTAGCGCGGCACCGCGTCCTTGACGATTGAGCTCAGTAACGTTCCGTGGTGCGGCACACCAGTGATAAACGGCGGCCCATCATAAAAGACGTAGGCGTTATCCGCTGACCGTTGCGCCACCGACTTTTCAAACGTCTGATCGTCCTTCCAGCGCTGTACCCAATCCTTTTCATATTCTGCCGCTCGGCGGCGTGTTCCGTGTTTGAATTTCATTGGTTTCCTCCTTGATTTGTATTCATTACATGCTTTTCACTATTCAGCTCGTTTCGTAATTTCATCCGTATTTTGCCCAGCTCATTGCAACCATCACGGTTCTCACCCCAGCCCCACAGAGCATCTTTTGGCGAATCCTCAACAATCTCTTCGTCCAGTATTTCAAGCAGTTTTTGCTCATTATACTTCCTCCCATATTTTACGTTGTATCATCTCAAAAATCGGCACATTATCCTTGTATCCACGCGGCGATATTGGTGACGGATGAAAGATCGGTATAACTCACGTCCCATGAACAGAAAAACTCTTCCCTGCAACGTCGGTTAGTCTCTGAAACGGCCGATCGATCAGCATCTGCGTTGGGATAGCTCCCATCGTTAGCACTAGTTTTGGACGTAGGATCTTAATTTGCCGCTCGAGAGTCGGCTGGTAAAGCTGAGCCAGCTTCTTCAGGTGACGACGATCTGACGGAAAGCATTTGATCGCCTCTAAAAAGGTCACCGACAGGAGCTCCTTATCAAGGATAGAAAGGAGTTTTTGCATTATCACACCACTTGGCAGCAGCTTTCCGTCTGTATTGTGCCAGGCAACACCACTTTTCACCCAGCCGGTTCGTGCCGGTGCTTCGCCAATAATGACAATGTCATTATTGTCCCCAAACCAAATAGTCTGTTCCTGCAGACAATCATCACCCATACATCCATAATCCACGCTAGCTATCTCGTCAGCCACCTGATCTAATTCCGCTAGAAATTGCACCACCCTCATGTGCAACAACTCATATCGCTGAAGAGTATCTGCATGTCTCAGAATCCGCCCCTTTTCACGTACCGCCGATGTATGATATTCAATTTCACCCCCATCAAATTGCCCCGCCGTACTATCGACTACCTGGTCATTAATAATATTGAAATAATGAGGCGCGCCAGCCACCATGCACTTTCGTATCTCACCACCACAATGGTCTTGCAATATAAGTGCTGAGACCGCACACTGTCCAGCACTTGGATTATTTGGCGACCAATTATCAAAATAGGACGTCTCGCGCGACCAGCCAACAGAGAGAGTGTTACGGATTTTTGCAATAGAGCTCATGCGCTGCCGTTTCAAGCTATCAATCATAGTTCCCTCATCGCCTCCACTATCTCCTCATGAACGATTCCATTACTTAATACCGCCCCGCAAATATCCTGATCATACCGCTGCTCCCGGCCGAAGAGGTCAGTCACCTTACCGCCAGCTTCCTCGACGATGACTTTCGCCGCCGCAATGTCAACATTTTTGCCCTTCGTGCCAGCAAAGACCGACGCAACAAACCCACCACGCGCTACTAAGGCTGCCGCGTGCGTCGTGCTTCCTAGCGCCGTGACATATGCACCCTTCTCATACGCTAACTTGTGAATCACCCGCATAACATCCCACTCTGCACTCGGCCACCAATCCACGTTCATCCCAGTCATCCCACCAAAAGTCTTCTTATTCACGTAAATCTGTTTACTATTCATAAACGCACCCTGGCCACGCACCGCCCAATACAAATGATCGCTAAACGGCGCATAAATCACACCGACTTCCGGCTGGCCATTAATCACCAACGCTAACGAGAATACCGATACTGGTAACTCCATCGCAAAAGGTGCCGTACCGTCAATCGGGTCACATACCCACACATAGTCCGAACCGCGGCGAGCACTCGCTTCTTCACCGTCAATATCATGGGATGGGTATCGCTCAGCTACTCGCTTGATCACAAGCTGGTTGATTTCCTCATCAGCAATAGTCACAATTGTGTTGTCCGCCTTGAGATGAGCGTCCGGTTTTTTACCGAAATATTTTTGCATAATATCGCCCGCTTCGTGCGCTACACTTTTTGCAAAATCAAGCCATTCTTGTTGTTGGTTGGTCACAATTTACTCCTTAACAATATATTTCTTAGTGTCATCACCACTGCATCATCCAGCACTCGCACTCGATCCCTATGCCGATCACTATACCCAAGCGCACCCTTCTGATTTGTATAGAGTGTTATATGTGGAATGATAAACTCCGCCTGCGGGATCAGCTCACGAATTGCATCACGCCAAGTTTCTAGTTCATCCCATTGAGCAAGCGCGATAATCGTTTCACGGTCAGTCGTATCATCCTTTAGCTTAAGAAAATCACCGGTCAATTCTGGCTCTGTGGTCATTGCTGCACCAGCTTGACACGACACCTGTTCCAGTCGTCCATAGCCGGCCTCATCGAACCCGTACTCCTCACGCACCGCAAATAACGACGAATGGAATTCATCATCTTTGAGCAACAACCCCGCCACTTGACGCGGAAAGTCTATCGCACGCACCAAATCAGTCGTATCATACATGATATAATCATGCGTCCGATCAATGACAAAACTCGTAATGCGATTATCCTGCGGTATAATGCTCATCCTCTCTCCTCCATAGCCTTGCGCAACCTACCGTGTGCATTTCGCAATGGCGCGACTGTGTTGAGCTCAATTATCCGTGCCATAGTATACTCTCGTCCGCTCGTCTTCGTCCGATACCATACGACGCGGTAGAGGTCGTCTTCTGATGTCTGCTCGATCAGTTGGTCAATCGCTGCCACCGTTTCATCAAGCTTTGTCAGTACGGCACTATACGCTATATCAGCATATTGCATATAGAACTTTTGCGCTACCGCACCATAGCCAGTGGTAATAATCGTCGGCACCATATGAGTCTGATGATATGCACTGCCCCACTCTAGCACCGTGGTAGCCCACCCTAGTAGGTAGCTGGCTAGCTGGTGAGGATTCATCATCGTGCCTTTTATCTGCCCCGGAAGCACCAGCTCATCCGCCCAGGGAGCGGCTGCCTCGAGCAGTGGCCACAGCGCCGCACACTCGTGGCGAATGGCGTGCTGCAAGGCTGACTTGTGGGCTGGTATTGGCATGGCTACTCCTTATACAAACAAAAATCACCTCTTCTGACTTCGAGAATCCGCTGGAGGTGCTTCAAGCGGACGGTACCATCTCGATTCCAAAAGAAGTGATTCTTCCGTGGGTTTTGCCAAGTTGACCGGCATCCACGCACTCTTTTAGCGCTCAATCGTCACTTTGTCGCAGCGAGTCGCGGCGGGGTCTAATCTCAGCTGATAAAAAGCCAATTTCTTCCCGCAGGCTTCGCGGTTGATAGCCGCTCATTTCGCGCTGATGTCGCCAAGGCTACTACCCAGCACACGAAAACGCCCTACGACAATTGTAGCGCGTTTTCGTTAAAATCCCAAGGAATTATTTAACTTCCAAGCCGCCCAAAATACACTCACCCCTCAGGTGGATTGTCTTTTTGGCAGAAGACTTCGGCGCAGTTTTATTCTCACTGCCACCCAAAACACCACGCACCTCATTTTTGACAATCACGTCGTCAGGCAAACTAATACTGGCGCCGCCACAAAAGGTAAAGACGTCGATGACTGCACCATCCTTGATCTTCGCCTGGCGCAAATCCAAATCTACGCCGCCAAATACCGCTGTCACCGAGCCGCCAGTATAATCGCCTTTCACCCGCGATTCTTCACCGTAAAAAATTGCAACTTTTTCACTATCACCATCATCAGCCACCCGCTTTTTAGGCTGCCGACGGCCTGAACCAATACCAAACACGACCGACAAACCAATAGCAATCAGTATTACCGGCCAGAATGATTTCCACGTACCAATATTAATTACACCATAAGCACTCAGCCCGATCAACACGCCAACAGCTATCAATAACAGCCCCCACACCCAGTCTATCGGTCTGCGATAACTGAATAATAGTATCAATAAGCCAGCAAAGGCCCAAAAAGCGCCCCAAAACAGGGGCCAGCTATTAAAGGTAATAACTCCGAGATTCCGCAGCAGCAAAATCCCGCCGAGCGACACAATGGTAACACCCAAAAACGCTCTAATGAGAAAATTTTTCTTCATATGCCCAGTATACGGATACCAGCACCATTATTCAATACGCCTACTCTTAATTTATGCAAATAGCTCACGCCCAAATGTTGCTAGGATAACAACAACTATCACAACAGCTACCAGCGCCAAGAGGAATGTATCAAATCCTCGATCGACAAATTTCCTCATACGCCTACCGCCAACCGCGCCAGTCACCACATTATATCTCGTCAGTCCGTAACAGACCAGCAGCATACCCGCGTCCAGCGTCAAACACCACGGACACAACGCACCGATCTCGACATAACTCATATAAAACATCCAACCAGCAAACAGCAGGCCCGCCACCGCACCCAGCTGCGCACCCCACATAAACCATTTCGGAAACTTCGCACCCGCTAGCAACGCCACCGCAATTGTCACCATCACTGGTAGCGTTATCATGCCGATAAAACTATTAGGAAAGCCGAGGAGTGTCGCCGACCAATGGTTTGCCACCGCCGAACAGCTTATCACCGAATTCAAGTCGCAGTTCAATGCAGCATACGAATTTTTAGCAAGCGTCAGTGCCTCGATCGACAGCACAAACGAGGCCAACAAGCCCAAACCGCTGCCGAGCAGCAGCGCTAATGCTGCGAACTGCCGGCGTTTTGAATCTTTGTTTGAGAGCCACTTGCGCAGCATATCAAACATAAAAACTCACCTCACTAATCGTCGGTAGCGGTAATCCGCGCCACATATTCTGCATCTGACTATCAGCGCTCAATGCGATAACGGTCGGGTATTCAACGATGTCGTATGTCCGGCAAAAATCGCTGCCCTCGGCCGAATCTGGGTCAAGCTCCTCAATCGTGTGCCCCGTCTGCCGACTAAAGTCATGCAGAAAACTAGTGACTTGGCGTGCGTAATCACTTTCTGCCCGATATACGACAACGACTCGCATTATTCTTGTCCTTTCTGGCGACGTTGTTCTAGTATCTTGACGAAATCATCCAGCGTTTCAAACTTCTGAAATACGCTGGCAAAACGTACGTACGCCACTTCGTTACGCTTGGCTAATTCATCCAGCACGAACTCGCCGATCTGCCGCGACGGCACTTCTGAGGCACCCAGCGCATATAATTTATCTTCAACCGCCGTGATAATCGACTCGACTTCCTCGTCAGATTTAAGGAATTTGCCGACCGACTGGCGCACCGCATGCGCTAGCTTGACCCTATCAAATAATTCACGACTGCCGTTTTTTTTAATCACAATGAGGTTTGGCTTTTCTACTCGTTCATACGTAGTAAAACGCCGTCCATCTGGTGTCTCGCGGCGGCGGCGAATCGCTACACCATCAGAAACCTCTCGCGACTCAATCACGCGGCTATCACCAATGTTAAATCCGCTCATTTATTCCTCCTTGTTCTTTTTGCGGCGGCGAAGGAAGGCTGGCGTATCATCTTCGTCCGCCTCATCCTCAGCTGGCTGATCCCAGATGTTATTTTCCTGCTCAGACGTAAAGTCCGTCGCTCCGCTCTGCTCACTGAGCTCCAGATCAATCCCTTCAACCACCTCATCATCAACTTCAGTCTCTGATTCATGCGACGTTTCACCCGTCAAACTCACCTCGTGATCATGATAGGTCTCACTATCGAACCCAGTGGCGATAACCGTGATGATCACCTCGTCTTCAAGTTCTGGCTTGAGCGTCGCTCCAAAGATAATATTGGCATCAGGACTGACCGCGCTGGTAATTACCTCAGCCGCCTCCTGAATCTCCGCCATGCTCATGTCATAGCCACCAGTCACGTTAAACAGCACACCCTTCGCGCCATCAATCGACACCTCGATCAGTGGACTCTCGATCGCTTGCTGAGCGGCCTGCACCGCCCGATTCTCGCCATCAGCTCGACCGATCCCCATCAGCGCCGAACCAGCCCGACTCATCACCGCCTTGACGTCAGCAAAGTCGAGATTAATCAAACCATGCTCGGTAATCAGCTCAGAAATACCCTGCACACCTTGGCGCAGCACGTCATCAGCGATTTTGAACGTCTCGAGCAGCGGCGTCCGCCGATCAATCGTCTGCAGCAATCGGTCATTCGGAATAGTAATCAAAGTATCAACCTGTCGGCCCAAGTGAGTAATTGCCCAATCAGCATTCACTCGACGCTTTTCGCCTTCAAAACTAAATGGTCGCGTCGCCACACCAACCACCAAGATGTCCATCTCGCGAGCAATTTCCGCCACGATATGCCCAGCGCCCGATCCAGTGCCACCACCAGCACCAATCGTCACAAACACCATGTCCGCACCCTCGAGTGCCTGGCGAATCTCCTCGCGCGACTCATTAGCCGCCGCCTCACCAACCATCGGATCAGCACCGGCACCCAGCCCATTAGTCGTGGTATGCCCAAGGTGAATCTTGACATCCGCCTTGGAATTATGCAGCGCCTGAGCATCAGTATTCATAGCGATAAACTGCACGCCAGCGAGCCCCGCATCTTTCATCCGATTGATGGCCGAACCACCAGCTCCACCGACACCGACAACTTTGATACTGGCAAACGTTTGAACTTCACTTGGTGTAATCTGCGGCATTTTCCTCTCCCTATCTTTCTCTTATCAAGTATACCATCTTTGTCTACTAGCTTCTACTTAAACCTCGCTAGCAATCGACTAATCATTCCGCCGGCTTTCTTGGTCACCGAACCTACCTTGCTCTGCGCGTGCTCGGCCCGCTCAGCTCCCGCCCCATCAATAAGCATCAGACCAATTGCCGCCGCAAACTCCGGCCCATTCGCCTCGTCACTCACGCCCGCATACCCTGCTGGCACGCCTAGTTTAGCCGCCACGCCGAGGCTATTTTTGGCAAATTCGACCAGATCCTTAGCCTTGGCGCCACCACCAACCAGCACCACACCGCTCGGCAGCCGTCCGATGCCACCGGCCCGCTTCAACTCTTTGGCAACGAGCTCGAAAATCTCCTCATAGCGCGCCTCAACAATCTCATCAATCTCGCTTTGTTCAAACGTATACACCTGTTTGTCGTATTTGGTATCAACGCGACCAGCCTTGCCGCCGCCCAGCCGGGCATGCGCCAATTTAACCGCCTCAGCGATCTCCGGGTCGGTCTTGAGCCCAATCGCCACATCATTTGTCACGTTCTGCGCCCCCATAGGGATCACCGCCACATGCTGCAAATCGCCCTCTTCAAATACCGCCACTCCCGTTGTACTGCCGCCAATGTCGATAACCGCCACGCCGTTCTCAATCTGCGACTCGCTGAGCACCGCTCGCGCTGCCGCCAACACGCTTGGTGTTAGGCTCGAGGCAGTGACATTCGCCATCTCGGCCGACCGGCGTAAATTCGCCACATACGGCGTCAAGCCCGAGACCACATTGGCTCGTAGCTCCAGGCGCGTCCCACTCATCCCCACCGGATCCTTGATGTTGTCCTGCCCATCCAGCCGATAGGCATGCGGCACAATCTCCAAAATCTCTCGATTAGCCGGCACCTTCCCGGTCGTCGCCACTTCCTCGATCCGCAGCACGTCCTCGTCTGTCACTTCGCCGCCGCTCATCCCCACCGCGATCATGCCATCGGCCTTGGTGCTCAAGATATGTGACCCATTGACGCTCAGTGCCGCTGCATTGATATGATGGCCGCTCATGCGTTCGGCCGCCTCGAGCGCCTTGTCAATCGCCGCCGCCGGCCCCGTCAAGTTCGATACCGCACCTTTACGCATGCCGCTATTCTCACTCACACCAACACCAACGATGTTCGGCAGTCCCGACTCCCCGATATGTCCAACCACGCAGCGCACGGTCTTCGTACCAACATCAATTCCTACCACATATCGAGATTGTTCTTGCATATGCTTAGTATACCAGATAGCCTAGAGTATCGTCAAAATCTCCGCACCCGTCTCAGTAATCAATACGGTGTGTTCAAAATGTGCACCCAAACTGCCGTCTTTCATGCTAATCGTCCAGCCGTCGTCCTCGGTCACAATTTTCTCGCTGCCGAGGCTAGCCATCGGCTCGATGGCAATTGTGTCGCCTGCGTGCAGCACCAGCCCGGTACCGCGCCGACCATAATTTGGAATCTCTGGACTCATGTGCATTTCTAGCCCCACACCGTGGCCAACCAGCTCGCGAATGATACCCAATTTGGCTTTCTTCAACACCGCTTCCACGGCTGCCGAGATATCGCCAACGCGCGTTCCCTCGCCAGAAATCGCATCAATTCCCGCATACAAACTCTGTTCCGTTGCGTGCAGCAAATGCTTCTTAGCGCCGCGCGGCTCTTCGTCAATCACCATAGTAAACGCGCTATCGGTTTTCATACCGCGGTAGCCGATCACCAGGTCAAAACTCACCACGTCGCCTTTCTCAAACACATAGTCTGTCGGGAACGAGTGCACCAATTGCTCATTAGTCGATACGCAGATCACTCCTGGAAATTTCACTTCATCCGTCAAATACGTTGCTTCCGCACCAAAATCCTTGATTCGCCCGGCCGCAAACTCATTGACATCCAATTCACTCATACCAGCCGTTACCCGCTGGCGCAACTCGTCATAAATCGTCGCCAACATCCGCCCGCATTCGCGCATATCCTTCATCTGCTGCGGCGTTTTCTCACCCGTAATTAAAGTTGGCATGCGTACGCCACCTCTTCATAAATCCGGTCATGTACTTCACCAGCCGTCCCGACGCCGTCCAGATGGACAATCCTAACGCCTGCCTCAGCAAAAATCCCCAACACCGGATACATTTTTTGCCGATAAATCGTCATTCGCCGGGCAATCGCCTCTGGCGTATCCTCCAACCGGCCACGCTTTTCTAGCCGCCGCATAATTTCCGCCTCCGGCACTTCCAGTGAAATCACCGTATCAATCTTCTCACTCATCCGTGCCATATACTCATCCAGCCATGCCGCCTGTTCTTTCGTCCGCGGAAAGCCATCCACAATGATATTTGGATATTTTTTATCGCGCGCATCCTGCACCGCCTGCTCAAACACTTGGTAAATCAACGCATCGCTCACCAGCTCGCCCGAGCGTAAAATATCAATCACCGCCGGATCATTACTTCGGCGCAACATCTCGCCGGTCGATAGCCATTTCCAACCCTGGCGCGCTGCCAACATCTGCCCCTGCATACTTTTACCAGCCCCCGGCGGCCCAAACAATAAGATCATCCTTTGCTCCTTTTTCTGTGTTGTTATTGTTTTGCTAGCGTTTCTTTGGTAATTTTCGCAATCAAGGCGCCGTCAGCCGCATTGCCAGCCTTAGCCTTCACCGCACCGATCACCTGACCCATCTGCTGCATCGTCGCACCCAAATCAGCAACCGCTGCCTCGACCATTACCCGAATCTCATCCTCGCTCAGCTGTTTGGGCAGATACTCCTGTAAAATAGCTGCCTCCTTCTCCTCTGGCTCAGCTAGTTCCGCTCGGCCATTTGCCCGGTATAATTCGGCACTTTCTTTGCGTTTTTTAACTTCGCGGGCAATAACCTTCTCGACTTCTGTATCGTTTAGGCCCTCGTCGCGCTTACCGAGCGATACCTCCTCATTAAGAATTGCCGCCTTCAAACTACGTAGGACGTCACCCCGAAAACGATGCCGCCCTAGAAGAGCGGCTTTCATCTCATCAGCAATACGCGCTTTTAGCGCCGACATTAACGCGTTGCTCCCATACGCATCCTGGCTGTTTTCTCGGCCCGGCGCTCGCGGCGAATAATCGCTTTCTTGCGGCGCTCAACCTTGGAAATCGGCTTGGCAAATCGCATCACCGATTTTGCCCGTGCAAGGACACCGCTCTGCAGCACCTTGCGATTAAAGCGACGAATCACATTCTCGTTCGCTTCCTTCTGATCTTTACGTGTTACTTGTACCATACTTCCTGCATTATAACAGATGAGAAAATATTTGACAAATTAGCATCTAAGATCGGTTAGACTGAGCACGAAAAGACGCCACCCGATATTTATCCATGCGGCGTCCGGCAACTATATTTTAGCCCAGCCAACTAAAGCTACTCTTCTCCAGCGGTTTGGCTATCTTTTTTGTATGTTGCCTCAAACGCACCTCTTTCAATAATATATCTCTCTTTTTTACCATCACTGTTCTCAATTTGACTTTCTACAATTATGCAATTAGCCCCACCTGTCTGTCTACCACCCCACGGCGCATCAATGACAATCTCTTTACCCTCTGGGTTCTCCATGCACTTCACAACATTTTTAGGCAAATACTTGCCATTAGCGGCTACACCATTCTCTTCCGTAAGTGGCTCATAGAGGTTACGAAAATCTTCGGCATTTATGACATAACGCTCGCCTTTCTTGCCCGTAACGATTGCATCACCAGGATTCGCTGTATTAACCGTCTCAACTCGCTCTGTTCCGTCTTCTTCTGTGATAACTGTTTCTACCTTCTGAGTGGTTTCTGAAATCTCAACCTCAATAGCCTTATTGGGATCTTTGATCTTACTGTAAGTCTCTTCTACTTTAGAAAAATCTAATGTAGATAGGTCCAGATAAACTGGTCCATCCTCCCTACCGATCTCGGCCCAATTAGCAGCGTTTGGATTTGGACTTCCATTGCCATTATGTTCATAACTTTGTGTCATGTTTGTTTCCTTCTTGCATTTAGCAATTTTATATTATGAGTTCATGCTACTCTCTTTTTTGTGATTTGTCAAGTTACTGACATTGCCCGAAGGGGATACACGGCCTCAATGCATAACGTCGTTGCTAATTTAACAACAAAAAACTGCTGCGCCCAAGCAACTGGTGATCACCCTCAAACAAAAGTTGTAATTACCACATCAATCCAACAAAGCCATGTGAACGAGCCGCCCCTCAACCGTCCGCACCCCCTGCCATTCGTTGATAGTTGGCTGAAACCACGCTACCACCTCGTCGCCTGGCTCGCAGAAAAACGCCTCGGGCGCATTGAACGCCAGCATTTGCAGCGCCTTGCCATTTTGGTCGCGCAAAGTCAGTTTAACGTGCTGCCCATCCGCGCCCATCCGTCGCGCGCTCAACACGCTCGCTGTAGTGATTTTTACCACAGGATCGGGATTACCGTTACCAAATGGCTCCATTTTCGCCAGATTTGCCACTAACTCCTCATCAATTTCCGAAAAATCATCGATTTCCACGTCAGCTCGCGGCAACAAATATCGCTCTTGGTGTGTGAGCTGTAATGAATCATAAAACTCATTCACCCGCCGGCGAAAATCGCTAATTTTTTCGGTCGCCAGCGTCACGCCAGCCGCCGCCCCATGCCCGCCGCCTTTGATGATAATATCATCCGCTGCCCGTACGGCATCCGCCGCTGAAAAATCACCAAAGCTGCGCGCCGAACCCGTTGCCTCCTCGCCACGCTCACCGATGATAAACACCGGCTTGTTATATTTCTCCACCAATTTCGACGCCACAATGCCGATGACGCCGTGATTCCAGCCACCACTACTGACCACCAGCACACGATCATTCGCCAACTCCTCAGCCTGCATGCACGCTTCCTCAAAGATCGTATCCTGAATACCGCGCCGCTTAGTATTTAACTCCTCTAACTTCTCACTCGCCTCCAGTGCCGCCAGCCCATCACGCGCCACCAACATGTCCAACGCGTGCTGCGCCGTCTCCAGCCGACCCGCTGCATTCATTCGCGGTCCCAAACCGAACCCCAAATGCCTGGCATTAACCTGCTCTGGCTCAATACCCGCCACCGCCATCAACGCTTTCAATCCTGGACGTTGTTGTTTTTTCAACACTTCTAAGCCCCAATAGACATTCGCCCGATTTTCATCAGCCAACGTCACAATGTCGCAGACTGTCCCCAGCGCCACCAAATCGAGCAGCCATTTTTCATAGCCATCAGGCAGCCCGTCCAATTCAGTCTGCAGCGCCTGCACCAACTTAAACGCCACGCCCGCCCCACACAAATCACGAAACGGATACGTATGGCCAGGAAACTTCGGATTCACCGCTGCCACGCTCGGCGGCGGCGTCTCGGCCACATTATGATGATCCGTCACCACCGTATCAATCCCCAAGCTAGCAGCATATGCAATCTCCGCATGGCACAAGCTACCGGTATCTACCGTCACGATCAAATCCGCGCCCATATCGCACACCTTGTCCACCGCACCCATGGTCATGCCATAACCCTCAACAAACCGGTTCGGGATGAAAGCGTCAACGCCCTCAAAACCAAACTTACCAAACGCATCCAGGAGCAGCGCTGTGGCGCTCAGTCCGTCAATATCATAATCACCGTAAATGACAATTTTTTCGCCCTGCTCCCGCGCTTGTTTCAGACGCGCTACCGCCTTTTTCATGTCCGGCAGCAAAAATGGATCATGTTTCACCGCTGCATAATCCGGCTGCAAAAAAGCCTCGCGTGCTGACCGCGTCGCGAGACCCCGCGCCGTCAAAATCCGCTCAAATAAGGTCATCAATCTCTATCAACCGAGCCGCGCTTCGGCCGGGCCGCATGTTGCTGCGACTTAATCACCATACTCTGTAATTCCTTGAAAATCGGGAACTGCTTGTTCGTAAAGTATGCCCGCGAATTACCCTGCTTCTCACTCCTCAGGAAACCAACCTTCTCTAGCCGCTTGAGCTCGCGCTGAATGTTACCGGGATCTTCCTTGATCAACTTCGCCAGACCACGGACATGCGTATGAAAATCAGGATACTTGGCATACACAACTACGATTTTGCGTCTCACTCGTGATGTAATAAAAATGTCAAGCATTCTCTCCCCATATTCCCTTTAGCTACCGCTCAGTGTATCACAATTTTACAACATCCGACAAGCTTTTTTCGACAATTATACGCCCTACACCCTCAGCATACGTGCTTACACCCTAAAACGCTCATGATTATATTCAACCAGCCAGCGCGGTATAATAAGGCAAGACATGTACTACTATTTGGTATCACCGATCAAGATCATTCGTGCCGATGCGCATTCGTTTACCTATGCACACCCCGAGCGGCTGCCAGTCGGTGCGCTGGTCGTTATAGAAGTTGGCTCAGCTCAGTGCGTCGGCATCATTATGTCGGCAGTCGTCAAGCCCGAGTTTACGGTTAAAGAAATTGTCCAGATTTTAGATGACGCTCCCGTGCCGCTACCGCTCATCCAGACGGCTCTGTGGATGAGCAGCTATTATCATACGCATCTCGCAACCGTCTGGCAAACCATCCTGCCACGCGGTTTAACGAAGAAGCGCCGCCACATACCCGCACGCGCCGCCAGTCCGCAGGCCTCACAACCACCGACAACAGCACTCACGCCCGACCAGAGAGCCGCCATCACCGCCATTGACGACATGCTCCCTGGTAGCGCGCTGCTACATGGCGTGACCGGATCTGGCAAGACGCGTGTCTATATTGAACTCGCCCGGCGGCTGATGGACGAGGGCTTATCATCAATTATTCTCGTGCCAGAAATTGCCCTTACCTCACAGCTCGTTACCGAATTTGCGAGGTATTTCGACAATATCGTCCTCACCCACTCGCGCCAGACCGAAGCCGAGCGGCACGTGACTTGGCAACATGTTATCAATTCACGCGACCCGCTCATCGTCATCGGCCCTCGATCGGCCCTGTTCATGCCCGTCCAGCAGCTGGGCCTCGTCGTCATTGATGAATGTCACGAACCCAGCTTCAAACAGGAGCAGTCGCCCCGCTACTCGGCGCTGCGTACTGCGGCCATTCTCGCTCGCCAGCATGAAGCCAAGCTCGTCCTCGGCAGTGCCACCCCTACGATCAGCGATTATTTTCTGGCAAAAACCGCTGGCCGGCCCATCATAACCATGCCCACACCCGCCCGTTCAGACGCCGTTAAACCGCGCGTCTCGCTGATCGACATGACCAAGCGTGCGAACTTTACTCAGCATTTTTTTCTCTCTGATCAACTACTCTCGGCTATCACTGGCTCGCTGAATGATGGTAATCAAGCCCTCGTTTTTCACAATCGCCGCGGCACCGCCGCTATCACCCTATGCGAACAATGCGGCTGGAACGCCGGCTGTCCGCGCTGTTTTGTGCCACTCACCCTCCACGCCGACCAGCACCAGCTCCTCTGTCATATCTGCGGCTTCAGGGCGTCCGTCCCTACCAGCTGTCCCGAGTGTCATCATGCCGATATCATTCATAAAGGCCTCGGCACCAAGCGCATCGAAGCGGAATTACGCAAGCTCTTTCCCACAAGCACCATCGCCCGCTTTGATGCCGACACGACCGCCGACGATGCGGCCGACAAGCGCTACAACGAGCTCAAAAACGGTTCAATTGACATCATCATCGGCACCCAGGTTATCGCCAAGGGCCTCGACCTACCACACCTACGCACTGTTGGTGTCGTCCAAGCCGACGCCGGGTTGACATTGCCTGACTTTTCCTCAAGCGAGCGCACCTTTCAACTGCTGGCCCAAGTCGTTGGCCGCGTTGGCCGCTCTCATCACGCCACCGACGTCATCGTCCAGACCTTTCAGCCGGATCATCCTGCCATCCGCGACGGACTCGCTCAAAACTACACCGATTTTTACACCCGCACTATCGCGCGGCGACGCGCCACCGACTTTCCGCCATTTGCCTATCTGCTCAAATTAACCTGCGTCTACAAAACCGAAGCCGCCGCTATCCGTAACGCCAAAAAGCTCGCCCAGACACTGCAAGCGGCTGCCCCGGCCGATGTACGCATCCTTGGCCCAACACCGGCATTTTATGAGCGCATCCGCGACACGTACCGCTGGCAGCTCATTATTAAAAGTCCCCGCCGCAGCGACCTTGTCAGCCTCCTTGATCTCGTACCACCCGCTCATTGGCAGGCTGAGCTCGACCCGACCAGCCTCCTCTAGTCACCTGTGGTATAATAATCACAATGACTAAAGACGATATCATTGCCCTACCAAATCCGCATCTCCGCCAAAAATCAGCTAAAATTCACGTCATCACCGACGAGGTGCGCCAGTTATCAGCCAATATGATCGCGGCCGCTCTTGACTGGGAGGATTCTCGCCCCCACGAGATCAGTGCTGCCCTCGCCGCCATCCAGGTTGATCATCTCGAGCGCGTCATCATCGTCCGCAGCGACTTTGACGACAAAGCTACTCGCGAATTCACCACCCTGATCAACCCCGAGATTGTCAAATACGAGGGAGAAATTGTCGCCGATTTCGAAGGTTGCCTCAGCGTCAAGCACGTCTACGGCAAAGTTCCCCGCCACTCCAAAATCCGCGTCAAAGCTCTTGACCTCGATGGCAACGAAATTCGCCTCAAGGCCGAAGGCTTCCTGGCCCGTGTTATCCAGCACGAGATTGATCACACCAATGGCATCGTTTTTATCGACCATATCCGCGACCAGCACGATGCTTTTTACACGCTTGATGATTCTGGTGAATTACAGCCGCTTGATTACGAAGTCGACATCAAAGATAATTCTCAGCTGTGGGACTAACATGCCACCAATCATCTTTTTCGGCACCGAAGCGTACAGTCTAATCGCCCTTAAGGCACTCTACGAGGCAGGATTTGCCATTCGCGCCGTTATTACCAAACCCGATATGCGTAGCGGCCGCGGCCATAAGCTCACCGAGCCACCAGTCAAAACCTTTGCCCGCCAACATGGCATCCTCGTCTGGCAACCCACCAAACTCCGTGACCTAATCCCCGATATCACTGCCCTCCAGCCTGTCGCCGGCGTCCTCGTCGCTTACGGCAAAATCATCCCCCAGTCAATCATCGACCTCTTCACTCCCGGCATTATCAATCTCCACCCTTCGCTACTACCAACATGGCGTGGCCCTTCACCGATCGAGGCGGCCATTGCACACCAAGACTCAGAAACTGGCATCTCCATTATGCAACTTGACGCCCAGATGGACGCTGGCCCAATTTACACCCAACACCGTCACCCGCTCACCGGCACTGAAACCAAACCACAGCTGTATGATGAGCTGTTTGCTGCCGGCAGCGACCTACTCGTGCGCACGCTGCCAAGCATCCTTACCGGTACGCTTCAGCCGACCCCGCAAAACGATGCCGAGGCCACATATTGCCAGTTGCTATCCAAGGAGATGTCACTTATTGACCCGACCGTAATGACCGCAGCCACCGTCGATGCCCATGTGCGGGCGTATCTCGGCTTTCCACGTAGTCGTCTGCGTATTCATGACCATGAACTCATTATCACTAAAACTCGCGCCTCAGACGCCCCAGAATCGCCGCTGAGCGTCAAGTGCTGTGATGGACGATACGTAACCATCCTCGAACTGATCGCCCCAAGCGGCAAACAAATGACCGCAGAGGCGTTTCTCCGCGGCCATCAAAACTAAGTTCATAGACCAAGCAGCCAAATCAAAATCGCTCTAAGCTTGCCCCGGCGCCGAGGATGCACCCATGCCGCCTAAAATAGCCTCGCGGTTAGTTATGATCTCCTTCTTCAGTTCGTCCATTGTCGCCGCTACCACATCGCGATAATCAGGCCGATTTACCTCTAGCCACTTCGTCGCCGCAAACTCGTCTTTTAGACCCGGATTATTCGGATCAGCCTTGGTCGCCTGCACCAGCCGCCGAAACATCGGCTCCTGCTGGTAATTTGGCGCATGTTTGGCGAGAAACTCATCTACCGCACCCGGTGCCTTATCGATAATGTTCGCAAACTCATCCAGCTGCGCGTCGCTCATCCCCTGACTCAGCCGCTCGCCGACCCGTAGCTCCAACTCACTATAAATATGCTGCAAAAACGGCTTCTTCTGCTCATCCGGCAGCTGATCTAGTCCTAATTCTTTCAAAAAATTATCGTCTAGTTGGAACATATCGTCTCCTTTGCTTCACTGCTCTTCATTCTATTATATCAATTCTTCATATTTATACCAACTCACTAGCGATTGCAGCCAAGAGACCCGACCCATAGCCGCTAAAGATCTCACTCGATATGCCTACCTCTCTACAAAACCTGCGCTTTTGCCCTGCGGCACTCTCACCTCTTTCCTGCGTTTGTTTTATTTGTTAGATAGCTCGTTATTATACGGCTCATTAATGCCGTACCGGATGGCCCCCCCAGCCAAATATCTTCCTTATACTGGCTGCTCCCTTTTTTTCCGAGCCATTTTTCAACTCAAGGTCACTCCCCTGTTGCTTCTGCTTTGGGTCATCGCCTTCTCGCCCTGGATCTAGTTTGGCTGCTTCACCATCTCTATCAACAGTCAGGCGCGGTGGCTTATTATTCTGCCACCATGCAAACTCATCAAGTAACTTCTTTTCTTTTGATAGATGAAACTTTCTCACTTGCTCTGACAAGGAGGGCTTGTCAAGTTTCTCCTCCGCCTCCTCGAGGGCAGTAATAACATCACGCACTTTACTGAACCACGAGATCAGATCATATTTAGAGGCATCTTCTTCATAGCTATTCAGAAATTCTTTATGCTTTTCATACTCCTGCTCGTAAGCCTCTCTCAGTTTCTTGACCTCGGCAACTGTTGTCAAGCGATTCTCTCTAGCACTATCATTCAAAGATACTTCTGGCTTCACAGCGCTAGACCGTCGTGATTGCTCACTATTATCCGGTCCGCCTGAAGCACCGCCGCCAAATATATCAAGCTGCTTATTAATCTTATCAATCATACCGTCTACTATTCCAATACGATGTAGCAGCCGACGCCCCTTTTCACTTTTCTTATCTTTAAGATCATCATACTCTTTCTGCAAAGCACGTCGCCGGGCCTCTAATCGACCGCGGTGATCCTTCAGCATCTTGATTCTCTGCTCCTCCTCGGATGGCTCACCTGCGCTCTCCGGCCCGCCTTGACCACCGCCGCTCTCACTGGTCGCCGGTGCTGGTCGTCCGCCAGCTTTCAATGGATCAGTAGCCGAACTGTCGAGAGCGTCGTTTAGACCCTTCATCAGCTGTCGCACTTCACGCATCAGTGCAGCTTTGCTTACGGGATCAATATTTGGGTTGCTAATAACTGCTTGCGCGTCGCGCATAAAGCCAACGGCTTCATTCATCAACTCTTTTTTTCCAGACCCTTCCCCTTCACTACCTGAAGCCCCCTCTGGCCCCCGCACCGGCCTCACTGGAGCTGTTGGCACGGTCTGGGTTGGCTCGGACTGTGCTGCTGGTGCAGACTCTGGGGCTTGAGGTGTAGCTGGGAAAGAAAGGGTTCGCCGGCTGGCTGCTTTGGTGGCTTTTTCTTTAGCGATATTTTCGGCGTTATCCATGATCTTAGTAAGCTGACGGATACGTTGGTCGATGGCTTCTTGGCTCAGATCGTAGGTTTCGGCTCGTTCAATGAGTCTTTGGAGGATCTCGTCTTGGAGATCATCAGCCATGGTCTTGTCGCCACGAGCAAGGGCTTCTCCGGCAGCGGTTGCGAGGTCAGTGAGACTCGTGGCCTCACGCTCACGGCGTGCTTCGTTGAGGGTTCGGTCGTAGAGGTCTTCTTCGGGTGGAAGTAGGTTGCCATTTGGATCTTTGCCGTATTCGTCGGGGCGTTGGTTGAGGTAGGCTTCCAAGTCATCTTGTGCGAGTTGAGCTTCTTCCAGTTGCTTTCGTCGGGCTGGGTCAAAGAGTGCTTTGGCGTCGAGATTGTAGGCGTCAAGTTTTCCCATAAAGCGAGGGTCTGAGTCTACGTCTAGGGTATATGACGAGGAGGTTGCGGCCTCTGGGCCGAGAGACTCAGGGGAGGATGTTGGCAAGCGGTTTGGGTTTTGAGGCATTGTGGTGGTTCCTTTCTGGGGGGATACGATGGTCGGCATTTTTGCTACCGACTAGCTTATGTTTTGAATGGTAGCAGATTTAGGGGGGAAAGTCAATAGATTGCTGCCCGTCGGACAGAAATATGATAGATATTGTCCTACAGCGTCTTCTTCACCAACTCCCGCGTAAAGAACTCCAGCGTGTCACCTTCCTCGACAACAACTTTTCGCGTAGTTTTGAGGCTGAGCCCGCACATTTCACCTTCAAACACTTCTTTGGCTTCCTGATGTTGACGCTGAACGGATGATACTTCAACCTCGGCGATGTGCTCATCGCCGCGCTTCAGACGTGCCAACAGACCCTTATAAACCTTACCCGTCATCATTTCACCACCAGCGATCACCTCTTCGCGCACCGTTCGGAACACGCCCTTAACACTCAGCTGGCCGACCTCGGTCTCGACGACCTCTGGGGCCAGCAGTGCTTCCATGGATTGCTTGGCATTATCAAGTAGTTCATAAATCACCCGGTATAGTCGCACCTCAACGTGCTCACGCGCCGCCAGACGCTTCACTGCCGGCGGCAACTCGACATTAAAACCATAAATGACTGTGTTTTCGCCAACCGCCAGGTGAATGTCATTTTCTGAAATATTACCAACCCCGCTACCGATGACATGTAGATCCACCAAGCCGCCCGTATCAATCAATTTCAGACTATCAATTACTGATGTTAATGACCCCTGAACATCAGCCTTGATGAGAACATTGAACGACTCAGCGTCATGCTGCTGACTCATCATTTTCAAAATATCCGAGCTGGTGACATTGGTGCTGGCAGCCATTTTTTCCTGCTCTAAGCGCGCCGCCTGCGCCAAATGCCGTGCTTCTTTCTCGTTTTTGGCCAACCGAAAACTATCCCCAAACTGCGGCAGCTCCTTAAATCCAGTTACATTAACCGGTGTGCTTGGGCCCGCCATTTTCATTGTCTGACCACGAAAATCCGACATTGTCCGTACTCGACCGTACGCCGTACCAGCCACCAAATAATACGCTGGTTTCAGCCGACCGTGCTCGACGAGTAGCCCGACCACCGCGCCGCGCCCGGTTTCCATATGTGCCTCAATCACCAAGCCCTCGGCTGGTACGTCCTCATCCGCCCGCAGATCTTCCATGTCTGCCACCAGTAGCACCATATCCAGTAGCTTATCTAAATTCTGGCCAGTTTTAGCGCTGACTTCTACCATCACCGTATCGCCGCCCCACTCCTCAGGGTTGAGGCCATGCTCAGATGCCAGCTGGGTTTTTACCAGCTGCGGATTGGCGGTATCTTTGTCAATTTTGTTGATCGCCACCACAATTTTGGCATTAGCCGAACGGGCAAATCGAATCGCCTCGACTGTCTGCGGCTTGACACCGTCGTCCGCCGCCACCACGATGATCACCACGTCGGTCAGCACCGCGCCGTGCTGCCGCAATGCTGCAAATGCCTCGTGCCCCGGTGTATCCAGCAGCGTAATCATCCGCTCGTTATGCCTCGTTTGGTAGGCGCTAATGTGCTGCGTAATGCCACCGGCCTCGCCTGCGGCGGTCTTGTTACCCAAAACGGCATCCAGCAAGCTCGTCTTGCCGTGATCAACATGCCCCATCACTGCCACAATCGGTGGACGCGGCACTGCCCGTTCCGACAGCGTATGCTCCACACGCGCATGACCAACGGCCGCTTCCTTTTTCTTGAGCGTCACCTCGAGACCCAGCTCCTCAACAATAATCGACGCCGTCTCGAAGTCCAGTCGCTGATTAATCGTCGCCGCGATACCATTCTTAAACAGCTCGCCGATGAGCGTCGTGACCGGTAGATTCAAGGTAGTAGCGAGCTCTCCGACGGTTACTGAATCTGCAATTGCGACAATCTTTTCTGTCATCTGCTCGTGCTCCTTTCATCGCCCGCGTGACACCTCGGCGAACTGTTTACATTACTCTTTTTCTATAGGCTATTTTTTCTTGCCGCCAGCCAGCGACAGTGAAATCTTGCGATTATCTTTATCAATTTCGAGCACGGTAAAGGTCTTGCGCTCATTTAATGTAAAGACTTTCTCTGGGTCAGTCCCATCGCCACCCAGCTCCGAAACATGAACGAGAGCCTCGACGGCCGGACTCAACTGCACAAACGCGCCAAACGGCGTAATCCGCGTGACCGTACCTTCGACGTCCTCACCCGACTTGAACTGCTCCACCTCATCAAGCCACGGATCTTTCGTCAGCTGCTTCATACTCAAGCTGAGGCGCTCCTTGTCGATGGCGATAATCTTTGCCTCCACGGTCTGGCCAACCTTGACGTAATCGCTCGGATTGTTGACCCGCTCCCAGCTAATTTCTGAGATGTGAATCAGGCCTTCAATTCCCTCAACATTCACGAATACACCAAAATCTACCACGCCAGTTACGATACCCTTGACGGTATCACCAACTGACAACTTCTCAAACCGCTCCGCCAAGCCCTCTTTGATGGCCTCTTTTTCGGAAAAGATGAGCTTGTTCGCCTTGCGATCAGCGTCCAAAATCCGGACGCGAATTTCCTTGTTCACCAGCGTATTCAGCCGCTGCAAGATCTCATCCTTATCGCTTGAACCAACTCGCGGGTAATGCTCAGCTGACAGCTGCGATACCGGCAAGAAACCGCGCACCCCTTCATATTCAGCCAACAGGCCGCCACGATTGGCGTCGTACGGCGTCACCGTTACAATTTCACCGCTCTCCAATTTGGCGGCGACCTCGTCCCAGCCACGATCGCGCGCCGCTTTACGCATGCTCAAAAGTGAATAACCGTTGTCCAGCTCAACCTCGACAACACTCGCAGTTACCTCGTCACCTTCGGCGTAATTGTTCGACATGCTCACCTCGCGGCGCGGCACCAAGCCAACGCCCAAAGGCCCCAGATCAATCAGAACTTCGTGTTTCTTTATTGATAAAATAGTTCCGTGCACAACCTCGCCCGCGGTCAGCTGTTTCACGGAGTCGCTCGCCTGAGCAAGCAGATCGTCCATGGTCAATGGATTTGCCATACGTCCAAATAGACTCCCATATTACGTTAATATTCTTATCCAAGCGGCCTGCCAAAACAGTCACCTCTTGGAGGTCTCGCTTTATTATATCGTAGATAACGCCTCGAGTAAAGAGAAGGAGGCTAAACTACCAACATTGACCGACGATAAGCAAAGCCCGCAGCCACAATCAGTCCCAGCACAAAGCCAACTGCCAACGAGTCAGCCGGCCCAGTTGCTGGTAAGCGGGATGACCCTCGGCTATTGTTTTGAGCTGGCGGCGTTGGTTGATTCTGCGCGTGTTGTTGAGGCTGCTGCGCGGACTTGTTTGACTCAGCTGAAGAAGTGTCTTTTTTCTCATCGCTCTTCTCGTTCTTCTTTTTGTCGGCCGATTTATCGTCAGGCTTCGTGTTGTTCGTCTCTTTTTGCTGCTCACTCGTCGCAGCATTTTCCGTCGATGAGGCGGCCTGGTTCTGTGCTGATAACTGTCGCAACCCGTATAACGTTGCCAAAGCGATCGCCACCAAAATAACCCCTACGATCACGTAGATTACAACATATCCTCGCTGGCGGTTCTGCTTCATACTATTATCTCCCTGACGTTACTAATACTTACTGTACCATATTGTCACCACTCTCGTAAAGGGGTATACTAGTTTCATGATTATTGCGATTGATACTGGAGGCACAAAAACATTGGTCGGACGATTTACCGACAACGGCACGCTAGAGACAACAACTCGGTTTGCCACCCCAACAGATATTACAGCATATATCAAACAAGTCGTTGAAACCATTACCGTAATTGCCGAGGGCGCACCTGTTACAGACATCTCGATCGGTCTACCCGGCACCGTCACTGACGGTGTCGCTACATATTGCATTAACCTCGGCTGGTGCGAGGTGCCCATCCGCAACCTCCTGGCCGAGCACTTTCCCGACGCCCAAATCATCCTCGAAAATGATGCCAACCTCGCTGGCCTCGCCAGTATACGTCGCCTTGAGCCACAGCCAGCCTGCGGCCTCTACGTCACTATCGGCACAGGCATCGGCACCAGCATTATCCTCAACGGCACACTCCACCCCAGCCTACGTAGCAGTGAAGCCGGTCATATGCAAGTTGCGTATCAGTCAACCATCGATTCGTGGGAAAACCTCACTTCCGGACGAGCGCTCAGTCAACAGTTTGGTGAACTATCGGACGCAACACCGCCCGAAGCTTGGTTTGAGGCTGCCAAGAGACTCAGCTTAGGACTGCAGGCACTGATCGCTGCTATTCAGCCAAACGTTATCGTTATCGGCGGCGGTATCGGCCGCTACACCGATAAATTCTCTGCATCACTAGCCGGACTTATCACCGAGAAACTACCGTCATTTATCACCTGCCCGCACATCGTTGGTGCAGCACACCCCGAGGAATCTGTGCTCTATGGTTGCTACGATAACGCTATCGCCCATCGTTAAGCAGCTGGCCAGCGACTACCCAGAGTATCAGTTCCAGGCTGGCGATGTTTTTTCGTGGTCGCACCATTCACGGACTATCACTTATATCAACGAGGCGTCACCAGCCGCTATCGCCCAGCTGCTCCACGAAACTGCCCACGCCATCCTAGACCATCATCACTATACTCGTGACATTGACCTCATCGCCATGGAGCGCCAGGCCTGGGAGCTAGCTGTCCATCAGTTAGCCCCGCGCTATAACATTACTCTAACTATGAATGACGACGTCGTTCAGGATGCGCTCGATAGCTACCGCAAGTGGCTACATGCCCGCAGCACGTGCCCGACATGTAGCGCTGTCGGCATAGAAATCGTCAAGCACCACTATCGCTGTCTCCACTGCGCTAGCAACTGGCGCGTCAACGAAGCTCGATCCTGCGAACTCCGCCGCTACCGCAAATAGCCCTCTATGGAAAGAGGGCTACCGCATCATTTTAAGCAGTGTGGCTACGCGGCCAGTGTCACGTCGTCTTGAGCCGTTGCCTGCACTGTTGATACTGTCGTTGTCGGATTAACGGTTGTCGTGGCCGTCGTCGTTACCTTACGCCGACGAGAAATGCGACCACCTTTAGCACCAGCGATCCGTGCCAGAGCTGGGTTTGCCGCAAAGCCACCGGTCCGTCCGTTCCGACCGCCCTTCGCGCCGATCTTGGCATAAAAGTCTGGGTCACGCGCTAAGTTTTTCGCTGCCGCTTTCATACCGCCAATTTTTGTACCTGCCATGTGAGTTTTCCTCCCGAATTAAAAAGATTTCCACATCATCTACTATGGAAACCCTCGCCTTTATATATCACACATGATATGTGTTATGTATGCATATTATCATACTGCTCATACTTTGTCAACATTTACATAAGCCGTTTTTATTGTGAATAAAATATTGCAATCAGCGATTTACTTCGCTATAATGAGATCTGTCACACCTTGTGACGGCACCTGTTGGAGCTTAGAAATGATGAGTTCCACCACTCAAAAACCACCCTTTCTGCGAGATGGGTGGTTTTTGATTGTGAAAGGAATTTCGCCAATAGCTAAAATTATCTAGGTCAAAATTACTCCGACGACGAGAAAAATACATATACCCACCTTCAACTTTCCGACCACAAAGCCCGCGTCTATAGAGCTATCTCAATAACAAAGACGCGGGGCCCCCGACTATACCATCCTCACTTCAGTACCGATTAATGCACCGCCAACAGCTGCGCCGCCGGCCCAGCACCAGCTGTCATCGCCACAAACTGTGCTCTTGTCCAATAGAGTCGTCCCGAGATCGGGTCATTAACATAAAATCCAAGTGGATCGTGCGGTTCACCCCGAACCCCAACAATGAGACGCACATGCATCGGTATCGGCCCACTGACCGTCCGACCTGACGGCGTCCTCCAACTATCAATTTTTGCGCCAATCCGCCATACGCCCCACGCAATGACTGGATTACCATTGTGAATTTGCTGTGCTACGAAATTCGCATTGGCGCCATATGCCACTGACGTTCCGCGGCCATATTGACCGGCCGCCCGCGCCACCGGACCGGCATATACACCCCAGCCCGTTCCCGCACCTTGGTTGCCGTTTACGTCGCCCACAAACTGCACATTCGGATCGTCCCACTCATTTGTCGCCTTGTCTCGCGAGCGCGGACGATACCCAAAACGCTGCAAGATATTCCAATCACTATCATGCACACCACGATATGCCAAGGCCATACGCAGTGAGGCCGCTTCGCAGCTTTGGGCGTACGCCTGACGATAGAATGGTACGTTATTGAGTTTGACGACCCGTGAATTAGTTGTGAACGATGTCGCAATTCGCTCCACACTCGGCAGTCCAAACACTGGCTGTACGCCTGGCTCTGCCCAAACCTGAACTTGCCGCTGGAAGCCCATATTGACCACCCGAGCAACCATCGTATTACCACGCCAGGAAATACTCTGAACTGTACCAGATGAAGTCCTGAGACGGTCCTGGGCGCTCTTGTGGTCAACTGCCTGATCAAAGGTTATCCGTACATCCTGCGCCGCTTGATCAACAGTGGTTCGCCACGGGGACGCCCCTGCACCACGCACATGCCCATTAGTGGTAAATGTCTTTTTTACTTCCTCGACGAGAACACCTCCACGAGCTGTCCGCAAGCCTTTAGGAATGGTGTATGTGTACGTTTTGCCCGGCTCCAATTTATCTGCCTTAAACACGTACTCGGTATCGCTCCGCCACGAACCATTACCAGCCGTGTCAACCGCTATATTTGACCGATCCTTTGCATCAATTGCTTCCTGAAATGTCAACTTCAATTCGTCTGATGGCGTCACTGAATGCTCTTTAATCGGTGAACCAATCGCTGGTAGCGGCGCACTTTTCACCGTAAAACGTTTTAACTCTTCCTTCTGGGCTTTATCGTATAACTTGAAGGTATACTGCGTGTCAGGTGCTAGTAGGCCAGCGTATTTCCATGAAAATGTTTGATCATCCGACGACTCACGCTTCAGCTCAAGCGCTGGCTCAGTCGTCAATTCTAGATCACGCAATTTACCCGCCCGTGAGCCTAAACGCACCGTCAACGCCTGATCCATCGCGATCACTTCTTTACCATCCAGTGACGCCGTGTCCACTCGTGGTGCTTTTTGCGTCTTGAACGATACATCATGGATCGTTGCATGACCAAACAGCGAACGTCTCACCCCCGGGAACGCCACGGTGTAATTTGTATCAGCTGTCAGTGGCTGGTCGGGCGTAAACTCCATCTCAAAAACGCCGAACAGCTGTCGCTTTTCGCGCCACACGCCACGCACTTCTGGTGTAATCTTCGGTTTTACTTCGCCCAGTTGCTGACTAAACTTTAGGCGAACTGGACGGTCGACTTCCTGTAGGGCTTCATCGGACACACGCTCGACGCTGACATTACCACGTGTTGTAATAACAAATAACGTCCCAACTACTATCACCGCCAAGGCAACGATACCGCTACTAATAATAACCCACGATTTTGGCCGCCTTAACCAAGACGCGCATATCGCCACAACCCCCCTACGTTCCGGCCTAAGGGACTCTGGCTGTTCTGTTTGTTTTTTATCCATTTCCCCATTATTATATCATACTTATGCTACTCGCAAGCACCTCTGGCAAAACTGAAAAAAGACCCCCTATTCGGAAGTCTTTTTTATAATTCGGCACCGTGCTAGTTTCCCACTTTCGCAGTATAATCGCCGCTGAGGAGCTTAACTTCTGTGTTCGGGATGAGAACAGGTGTTTCCTCCTCGCCATGGGCACCGAAGGAGGGGGTTACGACGCTTGGTTCCGCATATACTCCGCGGTGGGCCAAACCCCTTTCTTCGATGTCCAGTTTACTGCACGGAATTGAATTGTTAATTGACTGGCACTCGTTGAAAAGCACCAATTACTAGTCAAGTCTACCTTATCCGCGAGCGTTATGCAAGCATAAACGCTAGCAGACAAGGACATAAAAAGGCAATGGGACTATTAGTACGCTTTAGCTCCATGCATTGCTGCACTTCCACCTTGCGCCTATCAAACAGATAGTCTTTCTGTGTCCTCATAGGGAAACCTTATCTTGAGGTTAGTTTCGCGCTTAATATGCTTTCAGCGCTTATCTAGTCCGCACATAGCTACTCGACAATGCAGCAGGTGGCCACAATCGATACACCAGAGGTGCGTCCGCCCCGGTCCTCTCGTACTAGGGGTAGATCCTCTCAAGTTTCCTATCGTCCATACCGGATATAAACCGAACTGTCTCACGACGTTCTGAACCCAGCTCGCGTACCACTTTAATCGGCGAACAGCCGAACCCTTGGAAGGTGCTCCCCCTCCAGGATGTGATGAGCCGACATCGAGGTGCCAAACAGCGCCGTCTATGTGAACTATTGGGCGCTATAAGCCTGTTATCCCCAGGGTAACTTTTATCCGTTTGCGCTGTCGATCCCACATTCATGTACAAATGTACGTACAGCGGATCACTTGCTCCGACTTTCGTCTCTGATTGGAATGTACTCCTCACAGTCAAGCTGGCTTATGCGCATACACTATCACTTCGATTTCCATCCGAAGTTAGCCAACCTTTGAACGCCTCCGCTACTCTTTAGGAGGCAACCGCCCCAGTTAAACTACCCACCATACACGGTCCGCTAACCGGATAACGGTCAGCGTGAGAACACAATCACAACAAGGGTGGTATTTCACTTGGTGACTCCACAAATACTAGCGTATCTGCTTCAACGTCTCCCACCTATGCTACACATGTTGAAACCGTATTCAATGTAAAGCTGTAGTAAAGCTCCATGGGGTCTTTTCGTCCTGGTACGGACAGACGGCATCTTTACCGCCAATGCACTTTCACCGAGTCCTTCGCTGAGACAGTGCCCACATGATTACTCCATTCGTGCGGGTCAGAACTTACCTGACAAGGAATTTCGCTACCTTAGGACGGTTATAGTTACCGCCGCCATTGACTAGGGCTTCAGTTCGCACCGTGAAGCGCTCCCCTTAACCTTCCAGCATTGGGCAGGAGTCAGCCCCTATACATCCACTTTCGTGTTAGCAGAGACCTGTGTTTTTGATAAACAGTTCCGTGGGCTCTTTTGCTGCGGCCCCCACATCGTTAGATACAAGAGATTCGCGTTCAAAAGAGCAATTCGTTTGCTCGTGTCTCAGAAAATTCGTTTTGTGATTAAAAATGTACTCTTTAACCTATTATTCACTGAGTGAACGCGGCTGATATCCACCGAAGTGGGGGCAGACCTTATCCCGAAGTTACGGTCGCTGTATTGCCGAGTTCCTTAGCGAAGGTTCGCTCGTAAGCCTGAGTCTACTCGACTCGAGCACCTGTGTTGGTTTGCGGTACGGGCGGCTAAGTCCACGCGTACACCTGCTTTTCTAGCCAGGGCTTTCACCAAAATCGCGACTCCGAAGAATCACTTTCACTCCCTTTGCGTTCCCGCTCGGTTGGACGGATAAACCATGAATCCGCTTCGATTACTTCCCCGTGAACAGTGTACAAAACTTAACCGGTTCAGGAATATTAACCTGATGTCCATCGCCTACGCTCTGCGCCTCGGCT
Source organism: Candidatus Saccharibacteria bacterium oral taxon 488 (assembly GCA_013100825.1). Lineage (NCBI taxonomy): Bacteria > Candidatus Saccharimonadota > Candidatus Saccharibacteria bacterium oral taxon 488. The sequence continues at coordinate 152,251 of CP040001.1, read as the reverse complement.
TAGGCCCGACTAACCCTGAGATGATTACCATGGCTCAGGAAACCTTGCTCTTACGGCCGAGAGGATTCTCACCTCTCTTATGGTTACTCATTCCAGCATTCTCACTTCCTACCGCTCCACCGAACCTTCCGATTCGACTTCACCGCTGATAGGAACGCTCCTCTACCACGCCAGATAAATCTGACATCCATATCTTCGGTATAACGTTTTAGCCCCGTTACATTTTCCACGCAAGATCTCTTGACTAGTGAGCTGTTACGCACTCTTTAAATGAATGGCTGCTTCTAAGCCAACATCCTAGCTGTTTAAGAAATCTCACCTTGTTTCCCACTGAACGTTAATTTAGGGACCTTAGATGATGGTCTGGGCTGTTTCCCTTTCGAGCACCGATCTTAGCACCGATGTTCTAACTGCCGTGGTTACACACATGGTATTCGTAGTTTGTTAAGGGTGGGTACAGTTGCCCGCCCCAGTCCTTTACAGAGCTCTACCCCCATGTGCTACTAACACGACGCTAGCCCTAAAGCTATTTCGAGGAGAACCAGCTATCTCCGAGTTCGATTGGCATTTCACCGCTAACCACAAGTCATCCAAACACTTTGCTGCGTATCCTGGTTCGGTCCTCCACCACCTGTTACAGTGGCTTCAACCTGCTCATGGTTAGGTCACCCGGTTTCGGGTCTAATCCTTACAACTAAACGCCCTATTCAGGCTCGCTTTCACTGTGGCTCCGTCAATTGACTTAACCTCGCTGTAAAAATTAACTCGCTGGATCGTTCTACAAAAAGCACGCCGTCACCGGACAAGCCGGCTCCGACTCCTTGTAGGCACTAAATTTCAGGATCTATTTCACTCCCCTCCCGGGGTTCTTTTCACCTTTCCATCGCTGTACTAGTTCACTATCGATCGTATATTATATTTAGCCTTGGCTGGTGGTCCAGCCAGATTCAAACAGGGTTTCTCGTGCCCCGTCCTACTCGATAAAACATACATAAGGTCAGCGTCGTTTTCGCGTACACGGCTTTCACGTTCTTTGGCTAGTCATTCAAACTATTCTGCTAACCACGCAATTTCTTACCTTACTACCAGTTGATAGCCTGGTATCGCAAATCAGATACCTTCAAATTGTTCTGAAGTTCTCTGACTTGGTCATATGTAATATCACAACCCCTTATTAAGTATTCGTCTATCAACTTATTTGCCTAAATAAATAGGCAAAAACTTAAAAGGTTTGGGCTGTTGCGATTTCGCTCGCCACTACTTTCGCAATCGTTATTTACTTTCTCTTCCTCATCCTACTAAGATGTTTCAGTTCAGATGGTTCCCGCTCGCTTGCCTATGTGTTCAGCAAGTGGCAACATGACATGACTCATGCTGGGTTTCCCCATTCGGAAATCCCCGGATCAAAGCTTGTTGACAGCTTCCCGAGGCTTATCGCAGTCTTCCACGTCCTTCATCGGTAATATACGTCTAGGCATCCATTTAGTGCCCTTGAGTACCTTTTTATGCATTGACTTAACTAGTAGTTGCTACCTTGCAATTACTGTTACCGTCAATTAAAAACTCAATTTCTTCTCTTCAAATTGTTAATGATCATGCCTCACGCTTGAGTGCACATCTCGACCCGTCAAAATAACGTCATCTAATCTACACTCAACGATACTATCACCACTGCCCTCGCACATTTTGCAGTGTATTGCCAGAGGTTCTCCTGAACATTCGCGTAACTAGTAATCAACTATACAGCAGCCGAAGTTGTTTTGCAAGAGTTTTTTCAAAGTTTTTTCGTCTTTTTTGACCGGCTGCGAAAATCCGCGCCAACTGCCTCGGAGATATGAGAAAAACCGTCTTTTTTCAATAGCTCCACCAATCCGCGATTGATTTGCCCAACCAGCTGCGGTCCTTCAAAAAACAGACCGGTAATCAGCCCTACTAGGCTGGCGCCAGCCTTAATCTTGGCGTACGCATCCTCAGCCGAAAACACTCCACCAACGCCAATGATCGTCAACCGGTCGCCATATTTCTTATACGCATGGCGAATCAGCTCTAAGCTGTGTTCGCGCGTTGGCGCACCACTCAGCCCACCGCGAATTTCATCAGTCAGCGAATCTTTGATGTTAATTTTACTACGGTCTTTGATCAGATTTGCCACCGTCACACCTTGGATATTATGCCGAACAATAACCCCTAGCAGCGCATCAAACTGCTTTATGTCATATAGATGTGGCATTTTCACCCAGAACGGTACGTCACGCGGCACGATATCAAGTGTTGTTAATAATGCATCGAGCGACTCCGCCTCAATAAACGGCTCCTTGCCGGCATTAGGGCATGATATGTTAATTTCTACAACACTCGCCAATTTGTTGTGAATAATATATTCTGTTGCTTTTTTTACGTCATTAATGATCGCCTGTTCGGCTGGATAGCCACCAGCCTGCTCAATCGTTGTTTTATTTGCAATAACCGCCACAGAGATCACACTGACTGCGTTGCTTGACCGACGGGTGTTTCGTTCGATATAGTTACGGATCTTTCGCAAACCTTTATTCGGCATACCCGCAAAAACTACGACTGACTTCGTCCTCGGCAAGCGATGAAACCACGGCCGTCGATTCCCCTTCCTCGGCTCTAGTGTCACCGACCCACCCGAAGCAAACCCAAAACCAATGTCTTCCATTAGTGACAACAGCTGAATATTTTTATCAAATCCTGCCGATAAGCCGATCGGGTTACGAAAAGTGATGCCGCTCACTTCCTGCTGAAGCGAGTTGTCTTGAAAACCCCACGACTTACGGATACCCCACCGAACAGGCGGTAGAGCCTGCGCCACGCGACCGCAAAAAACAATCAGCTTATGCGTAAAGTCTGGCGTTAACAAAAATAATAGGGGTTTTATAACATACTTATACATCTACTTACAGTATAGGGTAATTATTTATTAAAAGCGATATTATCCGGGTTTATATTCCATGAGGCAGCATTCATCCGAAACTTATTGGCATCGTAATCAGCCTCCTTAATGACTCGCTGTCTATGATCTGTTAATGACTCTTCACCATCCAACCCTACTGGATTTTCCCCAACCGCAAAACCAGGAGCGATGGCTAATGGGATAGCTCCCGTTTCCCTGCCTTCAAAAGCACTCTCATACTGAAAGTAAACCTCTTCAACTATCCTCAGTAACTTGTCTTTAGACTCCTCAAATCCATAAAATACTATCGGATCTCGTCTTGTTTCCAGCCGCCCAGCGGCTAGTCCGGCGCAATAGTCAACCGCCTTGTCTACAAGGTGCTTGGTGTAACCACTTGGCGCCATAATCTTTGCCTGAAAGCGAAGCCTCTCTCTTGTAGCTTTCGCAAAAATCTTTTTATAGATATCAAGACTATCTTGTAACTGAGGATTAAGATATATTCTTACCGTTGGGTATTTGTTGAGGGTTTTACCATTTTCCCGCAGAAACTCCAAAGAGTTATGTTGTATCCAAAGTAGGCTGCATTCATCTGCCAACATTTTTTCCTTTATTTGATTACCCCCGCCGTACCTCTGTCGATATTTGTCAGAAAAAGCATAGAGCCCTTCGATATGCTGACGCACTCCTGTCCTATAAAACTCGACATCATCGGGGTTGTTCACTGACGTGTCGGTATCAAGCCGCCCCAACACCTCTTCTATAGAATTACCTGGCATCTTTCTTGCCTCATCAAACGATTGAGGAAGTCTAGTATATCGCTCCGCAGAAGACGCATTGAGTGCAGCGCCCCCCCATCGCCCGTTTTTCATGGATAATCTCATGTGCTAACTTATAAAAACCTGCATCTTCAAGGTCCTTATCAAACGCAAGGTGCGCAATAGTCTCTTGTTAATGTCGTCAAGATCATCGTAGGCAGAAAACTGCCGCACAAAACTCAAGCGTTCACCATATGGATTATTTTCTAAATTACGTTTGTTCTTTACCATATACGCCTAGCATAATAGCATAGTTTACTGCATATGTCAATCTCGACACCTCTAAATAAAAACACCCCCAAACGGGATGACTATTTATTTGGTGGGCGACAAGGGACTCGAACCCCTGACCCTCTCGGTGTAAACGAGATGCTCTAGCCAACTGAGCTAGTCGCCCTTATCAAAAACGTGATGGGTAATAGGATTACCCATCAAAAGGTCATTATACCTCGCTCTGTTCAACACAATGACGTTATGGTGGGCGATGAGGGACTTGAACCTCCGACCTCGTCATTATCAGTGACGCGCTCTAACCAGCTGAGCTAATCGCCCTCATTGCAGTCTTGGTGGAGTGTCGTAGACGTAAGCCTACTTCACCCCATATGGTGGAGGCACAGGGACTCGAACCCTGGACCCCCTGCTTGCAAAGCAGGTGCTCTAGCCAACTGAGCTATGCCCCCATCTCGCCAAGACTTTATTCATTGTACCGTATCTTTTTTATTCTGGCAAGTGTATAATGGAGATATGTATTATAAATTTACCTTTGGATCTTTTTTTGTCGGGCTCATCGTTTTGATTATCGGTGCCGTCATGACCGTATATCATCAAAAACTGGCAGACAATCTCGCGAGCGGTATCAGTAGTTACGAGCGCTTTAAGTTCTGGGGTCTGGTCGTCTGTGGAGTTGGCTTTGGGATTATGCTGTGTCTCCACACTATCCCGCTGGGCTGGCTGGCAGAGTCGCTATTTGGTCGCCGATAGTTCCGCAGACCACACTGTACTGATTCCTGCCTATATTCAAGGGTACTACGCAGAGAGTCCCGTCATTAGCTATAGACGGACAAAACACCCTCCACATAGGAGGGTATTTCCATATTAACAACTTGATTGTGCAATTCATCAATCGGCTTATCGTAGAGAAGGTTTTGAACTTTGTCTCGTCCCTAGAAGGACTATTGTAAATATGTAAGCTCAGCATATTTACGAGACCGACCTAGCTCAATTTGTGATTGCTCGACAAATTGGCATCTATTCTCCCTAGAAAGGAGGTAATCCATCCGCACCTTCCGGTACGGATACCTTGTTACGACTTAACCCCAATCATGCCCCCCACCTTAGGCCGACGAATCGGACTTCGGGTGTTGGTCACTTTCATGGTTTGACGGGCGGTGTGTACAAGACCCGGGAACGTATTCACCGCAACTTGCTGATTTGCGATTACTAGCGATTCCGACTTCATGCAGGCGAGTTTCAGCCTGCAATCCGAACTGGGACTAGCTTTGATGCGATTTGCTTCACCTCGCGGCTTCGCTGCGCATTGTACTAGCCATTGTATTACGTTTCTAGCCCAGGACGTAAGGGAAATACTGACCTGACATCATCCCCTCCTTCCTCCCCGTTACCGGGGCAGTCCAAGTAGAAAAATACAACTACTTGCAAGGGTTGCGCTCGTTGAAGGACTTAACCTAACATCTCACGACACGAGCTGACGACGGCCATGCATCACCTGTCACAGGGTTCCAAAAGGCACAGTCTACTTTCATAGACCTTCCCTGGATGTCAAGCCCTGGTAAGGTTCTTCGGTTATCATCGAATTAAAGAACATAATCCACCGCTTGTGCGGGTCCCCGTCAATTCCTTTATGTTTTAGCCTTGCGGCCGTACTCCACAGGCGGGATACTTAACGCGTTAGCTTCGCTACTGAAGGGGTCGATACCTCCAACAGCTAGTATCCATCGTTTACGGCGTGGACTACCCGGGTATCTAATCCGGTTCGCTCCCCACGCTTTCGTGCCTTAGCGTCAGAAATGGTCCAGTCACCTGCCTACGCCATCGGTGTTCCTTCTTATATCTACGGATTTCACTCCTACACAAGAAATTCCAGTGACCTCTACCACTCTCGAGTAAGCCAGTTTGAATAATAGTCTGTATGGTTGAGCCACCAGGTTTCACTATTCACTTGACTTACCGCCTACGCAACTCTTTACGCCCAGTCACTCCGGATAATGCTCGCACCCTACGTATGACCGCGGCTGCTGGCACGTAGTTAGCCGGTGCTTATTCATGAGTTACCGTCATATTCTTCACTCATAAAAGAAGTTTACAACCCGAAGGCCTTCATCCTTCACGCGGCGTTGCTCCATCAGGCTTTCGCCCATTGTGGAAGATTCCTCACTGCTGCCTCCCGTAGGAGTCTGGACCGTGTCTCAGTTCCAGTCTGGCTGATCATCCTCTCAGACCAGCTATGGATCGTCGGCTTGGTAGGCCATTACCCTACCAACAACCTAATCCAACGCAGGCTTCTCCCAAAGCGGATAAATCCTTTAATCCGAAGACCATATGCGGCATTAGCTACCCTTTCGGGCAGTTATTCCTCACTTTGGGGCAAATTCCTACGCGTTACTCAGCCGTTCGCCGCTCGCCGACAGGGTGCAAGCACCCCTCGCTGCCGCTCGACTTGCATGTGTTAGGCACGCCGCCAGCATTCATCCTGAGCCAGGATCAAACTCTCCGTTAAAAATCTACTTTGTATCAAAGTATTAAGGCTCTACAAAAATATAAACTGACGATGATATTGCACAATCAAATTGTTAAAGACCATAGTCGGGTTTGTGTACCGCTCTCGCTTCACCTAACACATTAGTGTGATTGTCGCTTGGCTCGCACTCCAGCAACCAGACTGATATTCATCTTACCTAATCTTAGTGGTCAGGTCAAGGGTTATTAGCAATTATCTTGTAGCGAAAATTACAACAAATGTTACAACCACGCCCAGAACTGCTCCGACAAGCATTTCTGGAAGCGTATGACCATGTGCTACCCTGATTGTCGACAGCTTTGGATAGTCTTTTTGCACGACTCTATTTAGCAAGTCACCTTGTTGCCCGGAAGAAAATCGCACCATCACCGCATCGTACAACACAATTGCCGCAAACCACGCAGCCAGGCCAAACAGCGGACTTTCCCACCCCTGGTAGTAGCCGATGGTCAGCGCAAGCGACACTACCGTTGCACTGTGAGCACTCGGCATACCGCCCGAAAACAATACCGGCGAACGAGGGTTCGACTGCGTAACTCGACGATTACGGCCAAACAGCCGGGCCAGATGCTTTGATGACTGCGCTACAAACCACGCGATGCCCGGTATCAGGATGTATTGCATCGGCACTTGGCTAGTCCTCCTCGTCTGGACGTTTCTCCATTAGGCCAATCGACGACACCGCGTCACCATCACTCAACCGCATAATCGTCACACCCTGGGTTGTTCGACCGAGCAACTTGATGTCACTCAAGCCCAGACGAATTGTTTGACCATTTTGCGACACCAACAATGCTTCGTTCATCGTCGGATCAATCGTCTGTACTGAAATAATTGGGCCCGTCTTTGCTGTCACGATTGCCGCCTTTATCCCGACACCACCGCGCTTATGACTTGGGAAGTTAGTCACCTTTGTACGCTTGCCAAAGCCTTTTTCGCTAATGACCAGTAGTGTCTGCTCATCGCTGGTAACAACATCCATGCCAACAACGCAATCGTTCGGACGTAGACGCACGCCGCGTACGCCACGAGCCGCTCGACCCATCGGCCGGGCATCCTGCTCGTTGAAACGAATCGCCTGGCCAGCTGATGTTGAAATAATTACATCACTTTTGCCATCTGTTTTCTTGATCCAGCGCAGCTCGTCACCATCATCTAACTTAATGGCAATAAGCCCGTTCGTCCGGATATTGGCGTAGTCGCCAAGCGGAGTCTTTTTCACCGTACCATGCTTAGTCGCCATAAATAGGTAGCCCTGGTCACTAGCGTTCTTCTCGTGTTTAATGATAGCAGTGATCTTCTCTTCTGGCTGCAGCTGGAGCAGGTTCACCGCCGCCACACCTTTGGCACTGAGACTGGCAGCTGGTACTTCATACGCTTTCAGACGGAAAATCCGACCTCGATTCGTAAAGAACAACAAATAGTCATGGGTATTTGCTGGCACCACCTGGTCAATAATATCCTCCTCTTTGGTGGTCATGCCGCGCTTACCCTTGCCGCCACGGTTTTGCTTGCGATAATCACTAAGCAGGGTCCGCTTGATGTAATTCTCGCCGGTTAGCAAAATGACCGCTTCCTCATCTGGAATTAGCTCCTCATCAGAGAACTTACCCAGTTCGTGGTTGATAATTTTACTACGCCGCTCGTCGCCATACTTTTCCTTCATCTCCAGGAGCTCAGTCTTGATGATATTCAAGATCTCTTGTTCGTCAGCCAAGATGGCCTCTAGCCTTGCGATCAGCTTCAGGAGCTCACGAAGCTCATTCTCGATCGCTTCACGTTCAAGCCCAGTCAGGCGTCGCAACTGCATCGCCAGGATAGCCTTGGCTTGAATCTCACTTAGTCCAAACTTAGCGCGCAGGTTCTTCTCTGCCTCATCCTGAGTTTTTGAAGCACGAATTGTCTTGATCACCTCGTCGATGTGATCCAGGGCAATCTTGTAGCCCTCTAGGATATGCGCCCGTGCCTTGGCCTTTTTCAGTTCAAATTCTGTACGACGACGCACTACAGATTGACGGTGCTTGATAAACTCGCTCAAGATATCATGCAAGCCTAAAATCCGGGGCTGCATGGTATTGACCAGTGCCAGCATGTTGTAATTAAAACTCGTCTGTAAAGCTGTTAATTTATACAGCTGATTCAATACCTTTTTTGGATAGGCATCCTTTTTCAGCTCAATGACAATGCGGACCTTACCTCGAGAGCTTTCATCACGTAGGTCAGCCAGCATCACTCGTTTTTCTTTATGAAGTTCACCGATTTTTTCGATTAGTGTTGCTTTATTTACACCATATGGTATCTCCGTAACAACAATCTGGTGTCGGCCTCGTTTTGTCTCCTGAATCTCCGCCACTGCCCGCATCATTACACTACCGCGACCAGTCGCATATGCCTGACGCATTGGCGCGCCACCGTAGACAATCGCGCCTGTCGGAAAATCTGGACCCTTGACGTGTTTGAGCAAGTCATCCACTGTTGCTTCAGGATTATCAATTAATTCAATCGTCGCATCTACCAACTCACCTAGGTTGTGTGTCGGGATGCTGGTTGCCATACCGACAGCAATACCAATCTGGCCGTTCAATAGCAAGTTCGGTAATTTTGCCGGCAGCACAATCGGCTCACGCTCTGAACCATCAAAGTTATCCTTAAAATCAACTGTTTCCTTCTCGATGTCAGTTAGTAGTTCTTCAGCTGGCTTGTCGAGTCGCGCCTCAGTATAACGGTGGGCGGCCGGTGGATCTCCGTCCATCGAGCCAAAGTTTCCCTGGCCCTGCACCAAGGTATAGCGCATCGCCCAATCTTGCGCCAGACGCACCATTGAATCATAGATGGCTGAGTCACCGTGCGGGTGATATTTACCCATCACGTCACCGATGATACGCGCCGACTTGACGAACTTTGCAGTACTACGATTGCCGTTTTGGTTCATTGAATACAAAATACGGCGATGTACGGGCTTTAGACCATCGCGCACATCCGGTAATGCCCGATCAACAATGACACTCATTGAATAGCGGAAGAAATTATCCTGCATCACATGTTCGAGCCGACGTCGCTCCAAGCCTGTTGGCGTCTCGGTTACCATGTCTGGCGTCGCCTCAATTGACTCATGTTCACTGGTTGGTTGCATCTGTTTGTCCTGATCACTCATGATTAAATATCCAAATCCTCCAAGTTAGCATTTTTTGCCCAACTTTGAATAAAGTTTTTGCGCAAACTCACGTCATCGCCCATCAACCGCGTAAAGATCGCATCTGCTTCCTCGGCGTCTTCCACACTGACCTGAATCAGTACACGGTTCTCTGGATTCATCGTCGTCTCCCACAGCTGGTCGGCGTCCATCTCACCAAGACCCTTAAACCGAGAGATTGTTACGCCAGCCTGCTTGGTGACGTCTTGTTCATCGTCGATTGTTGTACCACGATTCTTCTTATCGGCAATCAGGCTCGCCAATACTTTGTCTTTTTCATCCTCATCATACGCATAAATCTTCTTCTGCCCACGGTTGATTGAGTATAGTGGTGGTTTGGCAAGATACACGTAGCCACCCTCAACCACCTCCTTCATATAGCGGAATAGGAAGGTCAGAAGCAACGTCGCGATGTGACTACCGTCAACATCGGCATCGGTCATGATGATAATTTTGTGATAGCGCAAGCCATTGATGTCAAACTGATCGCCAATACCAACACCAAACGCCTGGATCATTGCCACAATCTCTTTGTTAGCGAACATTTTATCAAGTCGCGCCCGCTCAGTATTCAACACCTTACCGCGGAGTGGCAAAATTGCCTGTGTTTTGCTGTCACGACCCTCTTTGGCCGACCCAGCCGCCGAATTACCCTCGACGATGTAAATTTCACTATCGCTCGGACTTTTGCTCGAGCAATCCCATAACTTACCTGGTAATCCCATGCCGTCAAGCGCACCCTTACGGATCACATTGTCGCGGGCTGCTCGCGCTGCCTTACGCGCCCGTGCCGCCAAGGTCGCCTTGCCGACAATTTTCTTAGCAATACTCGGATTTTCCTCGAGGTAATACGCAAAATACTCGTTCATCACCTGCTCAACATAGCGGCGCATTTCTGGATTGCCGAGCTTATTTTTGGTCTGACCTTCAAACTGTGGATCAGGCAATTTAACCAAGATAATCGCCGTCAAGCCCTCGCGAATGTCGTCACCAGTCAGGTTATCTTCCTTTTCCTTCAATAAGCCATTCTTACGCGCATAGTCGTTGATGACCCTGGTTAGCGCTGAACGAAAACCAACTAGGTGCGTACCGCCATCTGGTGTCAGCACATTGTTGGCGAACGGCTTCACCGTCTCAATGTAGGTATCGTTATATTGCACGGCAATTTCCACCATGCAATCTTCAACCTGCTTCTCAACATAAAAGACATCGTTTGATAAAACATCTTTGCCAATGTTGAGGTGTCTCACGTAGCTCTGAATACCACCCTCAAAGTAAAATGACTGTCGCTCACCTGTTCGATTGTCAATAACTGAGGTGTGCACGCCTTTGGTGAGGTATGCCTGATGGCGCAAATAACTAACCACCCACTTGTAGTCAAATTCCACTGTCTCCTTAAAAATCGTTGGATCTGGGTAGAATGTTATGCGCGTCCCGGTTGGCCGATCAGTTTTACCAACCTTCTTCAGTGGTTCAACGATACCACCAGTCGCAAACACCACACGGTACAGCTGCCCGTCTCGCACCACTTCAGCGATCATTTTGGTTGAAAGCGCGTTTACCACGCTTGAGCCTACGCCGTGGAGTCCAGATGACACTTTGTAGCCACCGCCGCCAAACTTACCGCCAGCATGCAGCACGGTCAGCACCGTTTCTAGAGTAGACAAGCCAGTTTTTGGATGTTTATCAACCGGAATACCGCGCCCATCATCGGTCACCTGCACACCACCGTCTTCTAGCAGCACCACCTCTACTCTCGTCGCATGGCCCGCAATTGCCTCGTCGATTGAGTTATCGGCAATCTCCTTGATCAAATGGTGAATACCATCATATCCCGTGCTACCAATGTACATTCCCGGCCGCTTACGCACCGGTTCGAGACCCTCCAAAACCTGGATTTGCGAGCCATCGTAGGCTTGCTTATCTGTTTGTTTAGCCATGCTTCCCTCACTATTTCTGATTTGTCAGCTATTTACAACTCCCCCATTATACCGCAAAAAAAGTGTTCACTCAAGCTATTTGCGTAAAAGCGATCGCTGTGCTATAGTGGAGACGGAATTTTTACGAAAACATAAAACTAATGGAAAATAAGGAACGGCATGTTTAAGAAAATCGTCTCCCACCTCGCGTTTAGCCCAAGCCTCATCCAAGAGCTCGGCTTTTACGCGAAACGCCTCCACAAAGAGGAAATCACTCGCAAAACCGGTCTCATTCTGACCGCCCTAGCGCTCATCGTGCAGTCATTTGCCGTTTTCCAACCACCTGAATCTGCCAATGCCGCCAATGCTTCAGACCTCGTTTATGGCGGTATTCATACGAAATCACAGCTACTCGCCGCGTGGGACAATAACTCGCAAAATTATCGTGACATGCTGCAGCACGCTGGCATCACACGCGAGAACTTGGCGAGTGCTCGCGACTCTGAGATCAGTACTCGCAGCAGCGGCCGCGATAATGGCTGGCAGTCATGGAGCCGAGTTTCACGCTTCGGCCTTCAGCGCGGAGAAGTCCAGTTTCAGGTTGGTAGCTTAACGCTGTATTCACGACCAATGGCTGAATTTGACACCGGGCACAACCGCAGCGGCTCAGGCTCATGGTATAAATCATTCGTCGGCACGACTAGCGAGGGCAAACCGTTTGCTATCATGAAGGCCTGCGCTAACATCATGCTCAAAGAGTTGCCAAAACAAAAACCGAAACCAACCGCCGCTTGTAAATTACTCGAGCGACCCGTCGTCACCGACCGTACCAAAGTCTCGATGACAGCGTATGGTGATGTCCAAAACGGTGCAACGATCGCTGGCTATACCTTCATCATTAAAAACTCAGCCGGCACAGAGGTGCTCCGCAAACGTGTCAATACCACCGCTACGAGCACGTCATTACAGCACACACTCGACAAGGACGGCACGTATACCGTGTCCGTTATCGTCCACACCAGCCTTGGTGACCAGACGAACAGTGCCTGTGCTTCAACCTTTACGATCAGTCCAAAACCACGCTGTCCACTTAACCCAAGCCTGCCGATAGACCATCCCGACTGCCAGCCGTGCCCAGGCGACGCCACAATTTGGGTCAAAGACACAACCTGTAAAGCCCAGGTTACCCGCACCAAGGCGGCGCACAACCTGACCTCTGGCGGCGATGCCACCAAGAAAAAAGCCAACGCCAGCGACCGCATTGAGTATAAGCTAACCGCTAAGAACGAAGGCAAAGCTCCAGCAACAGTCGATCTGAAGGACGAGCTATCCGATGTACTAGAATATGCCGATATCTATGATAATGGTGGTGGCACCTTTGATAAGGAAAAGCGCACCCTTTCTTGGCCACGAGTCACCCTCAAACCAGGCGAACAAAAGGTTATGACCTACGTCGTCCAGCTCAAGGGTCAACTTTCGGCTAAACCACGCGGCACCAGCGACCCGTCATCGTATGACTGCCGTATGACAAACGTCTTTGGTACCAGTGTCGAAATTGTTGTTAACTGTCCAACGCCAAAGGTCGTCGAGCAGACCGTCGCTACCCTGCCGCGAACCGGCCCTGGAGAAAACATGTTATTCGCCGGTATCATTGCAGCTGTTGTCACCTTCTTCTATTGCCGCTCGCGACAACTGAGTAAAGAGGTCCGCATCATTCGCCGTGATATTACGGCGGGAACGTTATAACATAGGGAGGGTAATACAATGTCAGAAAAACTGCACAGAGCTAATCCAGAGCTAACAAAGAATGCTGGCGAACTTGAGCAGTCAGCCAGCGAAGTAGAACGATCAGCGGCTGAACAACTGGAGCGGCGGGCTGAACAAGTTGCCGGACGACAACATGAAAAGCTCGACGATGCTCGTCACGAAGCATTAGAGCAAGCCGAGGCAAGCCAAACCGCTGAAACGGAGAAGCCAGTAGTCTCAGAGGCACCTCGCCAGATCACCAAAGCCGACCGTACCGACAGCTACCGGAAAACCATGAAAAAAATGCAGAGCGAATTATCGCCAGCTTCACGCACCTTTAGCAAGGTCATCCACAACCCAGCCGTTGAAAAAGCCAGTGAAGCTATCGGCAGCACCGTCGCACGCCCGAACCTCATTATTGCTGGCGCACTTGGCGCAATTTCCTCAGTCATCGTCTACTTTATCGCCCGCCACTACGGCTACGTTCTCTCTGGATCAGAAACGATCATTCTCTTTGGTTGTGGTTGGGTTATCGGCGCCATTATTGAGTACGCTCGCGTTGGCTTCCTCAATAAAAGATAGCCTGGCCCACGCCTAGCGTAGCTTGATCGATATCTCGCCATTATCGTTATTATCACCGCGCAGGTCGAGGCGGTTTTGCGACTCTGCCTGCTGCAGTTCTGTCGCCATCCTATCGGCAATTGATAGCGGTGCGACCTGCGCAGCCACATCCGAACCAGCCACTGTCGGCGCAGGCGCCGGATGCTGATCTGGTGATCGTAAACTATCATGAGGCGCACTCGCTGGCTGCCCCAATGGCCCGTTCGGCGAAGCACCAACCCCCTGCGACATCTGGCCAGCCATCTGGGCGGGCATAGCGACACCTTGTGACACAGCGTCTTGCCCAATCTGTGGCGGTCGCATAGAAGCCAACGGTGGTTGCGCACCCGCCAAGCCTGAGGTCGGCGACGCTAGTCGCGACGTAGCTGGACGGCCTGACTGCGGAGCTAGCGGCGATGGCGTACCCAACCGAGACTGCCCCGCACCCGGAGCAGCAGCGCCCATGGCCCCCGGCTTACCACCACCAAGTTGTTGACGTTTTGACAACCACTCGTCCAGGAAAGACGAACCACTCTTTGCAGTCGGCCGATTGAGTGATGGGCCAGTCGACGAAGTCGCTGGCTTTTTATTGCGACCAAGCCGCTCAAATATCTCCTTCTCAACCACCGCGCGTGGTTTGCCATATTTTGCTGCCGATAGTCGCACCAACGCATCGCGGAGCTGATTGTTAACCTGCCCCATCGGTGGCACCCAGTTCATACTAAACGGCGCCGACGGTACATTATTGATCATCACCGAAGCGATCGACTGGAAATTTGGTAGCTTTGATAAGTCATCAATGTCAAACACTGGCTGAAACTTCTTGACCATCAATTCCGCGTCGGTGATACCAATACGCCCCGAGATAACCGTACCAATGTTACCAATAATAGCCTCACGAATCTTCTCCGTTAGCTGTGTCATAAATTGGTTACCCATGATCAGGCTCAGCTTATATTTTCGCGCCTCAGACAAAATTGATTCAAAACTATCAGTCGCAAAGTTCTGCACCTCGTCAACATATAGTGAAAAGTCTTCACGCTGCTCTTCCGGGATATCAGCCCGCGACATAGCCGCCGCCTGGAACTTCATGATAAAGATAATTCCTAGTAGCTTGGCATTGAGTTCACCAAGCTTACCCTTCGACAGATTAACTAACAAAATCTTTTTATTATCCATAATCTCACGGATGTTAAATCCTGACTTCGTCTGGCCGATGATGTTACGCATCGAATCATTAGAGATAAATGGGCCAAACTTCGAGACCACCCACGATATCACTTCACCGGCCTCATTCGATCGCTGTGAGGCCGGGAACTCCTTTGTCCAGAAATCAATCACCTGCGGATCAGTGACGTACTTCAGCTTGCTCTTCACAAATTCTGGGTCAATGAGACACTTTGGCACATCAATAAATGTTCCACCAGCTGGATCCGCCATTAACAGCAGCGCACAGTTACGGAAAATATGCTCAAGCCGTGGCCCCACA
This sequence comes from Candidatus Saccharibacteria bacterium oral taxon 488, assembly GCA_013100825.1. Lineage (NCBI taxonomy): Bacteria > Candidatus Saccharimonadota > Candidatus Saccharibacteria bacterium oral taxon 488. The sequence continues at coordinate 136,817 of CP040001.1, read as the reverse complement.
ATACCGGTATGCCCCGGATCGTACAGCCCATACAGCATGTTAATCGCTTCCTGCACCAGAAAGTCCTTTTGATCCGGACTATCGAATTCAAACATGTTGAGGCCAATCGGATTTTCCATATCGGCAGGGTTGAAATAGATAATATCCTCCACCCGCTCTTTCGGCACCTTCCCCATGAGCGACTCGACCAAATCACCGTGCGGATCGATCAGCGCAAATCCTCGGCCGTCCATCATGTCTTGATACGCCATATTTTCCTGCAATACCGACTTACCAACACCAGTCTGACCGATGATGTAAACGTGGCGACGGCGATCCTTCGTACCGATACGAATTGGCTTTTTCGTACCACGAAATTCATTGTAACCAATCAATAATCCTTCATCCAAAACGTCAGTCGGCCCATCAACCTGCTTGGACATCTGCCGCTTAACCTGTGAGGTTGGAATAGCAGTTGCGCTTGGTAAATGGAATAAGGTTGCCATCTCAACACTATTAAGGATATTACTGCGAATATGCTGTGGGAAAAACCGCATAATATACGCCGTGGTCATTTCCTCAATATTATTTGTCAGCGAAAAGCGAAAACCGTTATTGCGCGGCGAGTCAAACATCGCAAACGCAGCGATAATATTTTTAAGCAGCACCTGTGAGCGAGCAGCAGTGTTTGATGAAATTACCACCCGCACCAATACCTCATACGCCGGATAACGCGTCTTCTCGCTAATAGCATCAACCTCTGCCTGCTCTAGTGACGATAGCTGTTTATCCTCAGGCTTGATCTCACCTTCTTTTTCTTTTGCCGACTGTGGTGGTTTCCACAACGCCTCAAAAATGTCCCCGACCATCGAGATATCAACGCCCGCCACCTTCGTTGATTTCTTGCCCTTGTTCTTCTTCATTTTCTCAACATGCTCTTCTGAAGCGCGCGACCAGCCCTCCCGCGCCGGCCGAACCAAGAACTGCAAACCGATACCATCGTCTTTTGTCGCCGCCGACATGGCATTCAGTAGCGCCCGCGACGCGTCTCGCTTTGACTCTTGGTAGGTTGCGATAGGATAGACGAACGACTTACGGAGCGAGAATTCGCCGCCAATTGTCCCGCTCATCTTGCCAATTTTACTAAACACATTCGTATCAGCCACTTCTTCCAACCGCGCCGCCGGATAAGCTGCCGCGATCGCTTGGCGAATTACATCAACCAATACTGTCGGTACCACGGCATAATAATGCACCAAACCGCCACGCGCAATAATCTCAAACGATAAATGGCGCTGTCCGTAGAGTCGACTCTTAAATCCTTTCGTTGCCGTACTTGATATAATGTTATACATCACCTGCGCCTGGCTCAGAATCTCTTCCGTTAGATCACGCTGGTCACGACTTGCCCCATCAATATCTTCACTCGATGGCGGTAAATGAATTAGCAGTGGCACCATTTTTAGCCCACGTTCATAATTTTTTGCTTCACGTAGCATCTTGCGATACTGCAGCGTGACAATCGTCACACCGATCGCCAACACTACGACGACGATAAAACCAGTAATTAACGGCCCGCTATCCATATTCCTATCCGTTTGATTGGCCCATCTCCCTGTTGTATCTCTTTTTGAGATAATCGGCCTGCAACTGCGCAATTACCCGCGCTCGCTCGTACGGATCATCCCTTGTCAAAGTAATAATCCGCTTCAATTTGTCAACCCACTCCTTCTCAATCAAATCATCATCACCAGCTATCAGCGGCGTATCGTCAGTTGACGTCGTCGATGCAGGAGCCTGTACCGCTGGAGGCGCTGGCGCTGGAATAGTCGGTAGTGCTGTTGCTGGCATCTGTGAGTTCGCCACATTTACCGCTGGGCGTTCGGCGGAGCGTTTCTCAGTCTCTACCTGATTTACATCGTCATCCAGCCGAAGCTCGCCGCTTGAAGCGGGCGGTAAACTCTCAACCGGTGGACGCACCTGAGGCAACTCTGGATTCATACCTATATTGTACCACGTTACCAGTAGAGTTCCTACGCCCTAAAATCGTTTGTGTACATAAAAACAACCAAGGCCCAAAAAAAGTGTCAGAAGCAAGATATCCCATGCCGTAACGCCGCCAATTGATTGCATACCAAGTAAGATAACCGGTATAAGCCCGATAATACTCGCATAATAATATAATTTCAACGGCGTTACCGAGGCCAAGCCACGATACATATTATGTTGAACAACACGCATCGCTATACGCTTCACCGCAACCATCACTAAATAGCAGCACGACGCAGTTGCTATATACAGACATACGAAAAACGCTAGGATACCCAACGGACCAACGCTCATTGGCGTCACCGTGTGCACCAATACGACATCTGCCGTCGCAGCCAGCGCCGCGACCATAGCAACATACCGACACTTCATACTCACACTATATCATAGACTAAGGGAGCCCAGGCGACGAACCATTATATGGTCAGGTGAACCATCCGCCGCACTCAATAACTATTAGGGCGCGGTCACCTGTTCAAAATCCGCCGCTCAGGGCAACTGACCGCTCCGAATTTCGGAGCATGTCCTTGCGCAACGTTCCTCTTTCTGCACATCCAGTAGTCTCATTGTTAATCACCTAACAAGGATTAACTGGATGCGCAGTGGTACTTATACGCGCGCTCAACGCGTTACATTGCAACTATTAACTACAGGTTAACAATCACAAGTTCGGCGGAGCATCGGCAACACTATGGCGGAATAATCTTTTGTTATTCTGGCTTCATACTGCTGCCGACTATACGCCAAACGATATGCGTTACTGTGAATTCGGTCACGTAAATTGTTAATGTTGTTATTGTTATTGTTATTTATTATTGTTATTTATTATTGTTATTTATTATTGTACTGATTTTTGCTTTTTATTCTCTTAAAAGCTTGTACTAATACTATCATGCATACGCTTATCGGTCAATACTTCACATAAAAAATATGTTGTATTTATAACTTTTTTGTAACAATCTTTACATATTTTCATCTGTTATGTTCTATGAAATGTTTTATACACAACATTGTAATATAAACATATGCTTACTATACCGCCCGCTAATCCATAGTTCTTGTATAGCCACTCCATCCGACATCATAAATCTGACAAATAATCTAGCAATTAATGCGGCTCGCTGAACGTTTCCACAAATAAAACACCAAAACAACCAAGCCCTTAGCGTATCCCGTTTCGCCATCTCGCAGGTAAAACACCGGCCGTGCGGGGCACCGACCAGGAACCATCAGGGTTCAACCGTCTCGTCCAGCAACAACCTATATTTTCATCAAACCACTTCACTGACCCTCTAAATTATGTGGTATTTTTTACCTAGATTTTTTCTCAAAGATTATTGACATAACCATTTTTATCATTTACTATAGGGGTAGCTTCTGAATAAAAAAGTTATACACAACTTGTCGGGAGCCAAAAATAAACAGCACACGTAAAACTCCACTTTTTGAAAACAACCACTACTCGCAGGTGGTTGTTTTCATTTCATAGCAACACACATAGTCACATTATCACCTGTTTCACGATAAAAAATCGACCTCTTTAGGTCGATACATAGCTGTCTGGTGGAGCTGCCGGGTACTGCCCCCGGGTCCAACTGGTATCATGATATCCGTCTACGAGCATAGGTTCTTTTAATTTATTTTATAACGTTGCTCGGCTTAAAAACGAACCAAAAAACCAAGCTTCGTTACGCGGAGAAAGTCCCACATGTCCGCCGCTTCCGAACATGCAGCCAGCAACATATATATGACACCCTAGGCTTTGCCTGTTGCCGCAAAGCAAGGACGGTCGCTTAAATTAAGCAGCGACTGGCGCAGCAGCCATCGGAGTGAAAACACTCTTCAGGCTAGCAAATGCACCTGCAAGTTTAGACTTTGCAACTAAAACATACGTTACGCGTATCGTCGGCTCGCAGAATATCTTGATAAAGTCCAATTGTCGAAAGCTATATCAGCCCCATTAACCCACCTTAATTATAGCAACCTTCCCTTTTCAAGTCTAGCCATCTATGCTTTACTAGGTATATGGTTAGCAAGGTAGTTTCAGCGACGCCATATGGCTTTCACGGTCAGCTTATTGAAATTGAAGGCGACATATCACGAGGACTACCTGGACTACAAATCGTCGGACTTGGCAACAAAGCAATCGATGAATCGCGTGATCGCGTTCGCAGCGCCATCAAGAACTCGCTACTTGATTTTCCAAAAGGTAAAATTACCATCAATCTCGCCCCGGCGGAACTACCAAAAGACGGTACGCAATTTGACCTACCAATAGCCCTCGCAATTCTCTGTCTCGGCAAACAACTTCCTCAAACCGCCCTAGAGGGAGCGCTATTTGCTGGTGAATTGGCACTCGATGGTAGTCTTCGCCCCATTCGCTCGGCCATCACCATCGCCGAAACCGCCAAACAACACGGTATCTCAACCATATACCTACCGGCCTCCAACAGCGAACAAGCCCTGCTCATCCCCGACATTACTATTATCACCATCAATAATCTAACGGAATTATTCCTCCACCTCAAACAAGAAAAACTCATCCAACCCGCAGTAAAAACAAAGCAGCAATATCGCCAAAAGAAACGCGGCATCATCATTGATGACATCCGCGGACAAGAGCAGGCCAAGCGAGCTGTCGCCATTGCCGTCGCGGGTAGGCACAATATTTTGCTGTCCGGACCACCGGGATCCGGCAAGACCATGCTAGCACGCGCACTCAATTCACTCCTGCCGCCGCTATCTGACGTTGAGATTATCGAAGTAACGAAACTCCACAATCTTGACGGCAATCAAGTTAGTCATGATATCGTTACCGACCGACCGTTTCGCACACCACACCACACCGCAAGCCGCATATCAATGATTGGTGGTGGCGCAAAGGCCACGCCCGGCGAAATTAGCCTCGCGCACCACGGCACACTGTTCTTAGACGAATTATTAGAATATCCACGAACGACATTGGAATCGCTTCGTCAGCCGCTTGAGGATAAGCAGATCACAATTTCCCGCGCCCAAGGTAAATACTACTACCCCGCCAATTTTATGTTAGTTGCCACGATGAACCCTTGTCCATGTGGTTATCTGGGCGATCCAGAAAAAAGTTGCCGTTGCTCATCGACCCAAATCTTGAACTATCAGAAACGATTATCCGGCCCGCTCCTTGATCGTATTGATCTAACAATCAACGTTTCCCGCGTCGCACATGAAGATTTGTTGTCCCGTAAGTCATCGTCGGATTCACAACAAAAACAGTTTGAAACTATGATTAAGGTAGCTCGTACACTACAAACTAACAGATACGGTAATAGTAATAAATACAACGCTGATATAGATGGCAGTAGTGTTGATAAAATAACTGCCCTAACGATTGAGGCCAAGCAATTTCTCCTTACAGCCGCCAAAAAGCTTGACCTAAGCGCTCGTGGCTATTTCAAAGTTATCAAGGTTGCTCGCACTATCGCTGATCTTGAGTCATCACTAGAAATAACCATTCCTCATGTCGCCGAAAGCCTACAATACCGACAGATTATCCCGACCTAGTGCTTGAAATCGACCCCTATACCTGATACAATGACTGATGAAATTAATCTAAAATTGCTTCAAAAGGAGAGCTAGGAGATTAATAAATCAATTCGTATCAACGGAGCGATCCGTGCTCGGGAACTGCGCGTTGTTGGTTCTGACGGTGAACAGCTGGGGATAATGCCCCTGCGCGACGCCCTTCAAGCGGCGGAGGATGCGGGACTTGATCTCGTTGAAATATCACCAAATGCCAATCCACCAGTCGCCAAGATTATTGACTGGGGCAAGTTCCAATATCAGAAGATCAAAGACCAGCAGCGCAACAAGCGCGCGGCAAAAGTCGGCGATCTCAAGCAAATGCGCTTTGGCCTGAAGATTGGCGCTGGCGATCTCGAAGTCAAGCTGCGCAAAATACGAGATTTTCTCGCCAATGGACACAAGGTCCGTATCCAAGTCGTCTATAAAGGTCGCGAGATGGCGCATAAAGAAATCGGTTACGAATTGATCCAAAAAATCACTGATCAGCTTGAGGAAGAGGCAATTCTAGAACAAAAACCTCAGATGGCTGGTCGCAATCTGAGTGTGGTAATAAGGAGTAAATAATGCCAAAACTAAAGACCCACAAAGGTACCGCAAAGCGCATTAAGTTAACGAGCTCTGGCAAGTTAACTCGTCAACGTGCATTTGGCGGTCACTTCTTAGCCAAGAAGTCAAAAAGCCGTAAGCGGGCGATTAATACAACAGCGAAAGTAACAGGCTCGATGGCAAAGAATGCCCGACGGGCAATGGGAGTTTAATCTATGAGGGTAAAACGAGGCGTCCCTGGACACGCAAAGCACAAGAAAATTCTGAAAGCCGCTAAAGGCATGCAGCACAATCGAACTCGTAGCTTTCGCTTAGCGAAGCAGGGGGTAATTAGAGCTCTGCAATATGCCTATCGTGATCGACGCAATAAAAAACGAGACCTCCGCAGCCTGTGGATTACCCGGATTAACGCAGCCGCTCGCCAAGAGGGCACGACGTACGGCAGGCTCATGGCTGCTCTCAAGGCAAAGAATATTGAGCTTGACCGAAAAGTGTTGGCAGAGTTAGCCGTTAACGAACCTACGGCCTTTACCGCAATTGTTAAAGCAGCACTATAAGAAAGCGACTTCAGCAAACTAAAACCTTCTCCGCTGAGAGAAGGTTTTAGTTTACAGCCTACCGATAAGCCGGGTTCTGTCGCGAGCGATCATCTATCTAGTTTACCTGTTGCCAGATAAATCAAGCGGTTATCGGCCTACGAGCGGACAACTCATTTGTAGACCTCCTTGCAGTCGACAGGGTTTACCTCTCCTCTGTGTCACCACCGAGGACTGTAAGCTCTTACCTTACTCGTTTCACCTTTTCCTTTGTGTCTATCGCCACAAAGGTAGTTTTGTTTCTGTGGCACTTTCCCTAGGGTTGCCCCCGGTCGCCGTTAGCGACTGTCGGTGTCCTTTACTGCCCGGACTTTCCTCTTGGCTTCACCGCCAAGCGATCGCTTAATAGGCTGCCCTATTATTATACATCATAAAAGCCCCAAGCAGTGCAAGCGCGTGATATTCCCCCGCATAAATGCAAGGTGGGTATCCGCAACCAGTCACCACGATGACTGACCATTAGGACTCCCTATCATATGATGTTAGGAAAATCATATGCGCCCGCCTACCTGAGGCTATCTCTATTATACACCAAAAATCATGCAAAAGAATTGGATAATACCGTTCGTAGCGAACGTCATAATTCGCCCAATTGCCGCCTGTCCGATCATAATGATAATGAACACCACCATTACCCCGTAGCGCTCAATCCACTCCATGCCACGGCGCACACTCTCTGGAGCGAGCGCATACAGCACTCGCGATCCATCGAGTGGTGGCAGCGGCAACATATTAAACACGAAAAAGCCTAAATTAACCAACACGACGAGGCTAGTAATTTGCCCCGCTAACGTATTTTGAATCAGCCCACCGCTGGTGATAACGCCGCTGACAGCACCCATGCCAAACGCTAAAAACGCTAAAAACAAATTAGTCAGTGGCCCAGCAAGCGCTACGAACGCTGCACCCCATTCACCGTGTCGCACGCGTTGAGGATTAAATGGCACCGGTCGAGCACCACCAAAAATTGGCAGCCCTAGCATAGCCAGTAATAATGGCAGCAAAAGCGTCATGAATGGATCAATATGCTTCAGCGGGTTTAACGTCAGCCGCCCCTCCGCCTTGGCCGTATCATCTCCGAGAAAATAGCCCATAAACGCATGCATCGCCTCGTGTAGCGTCATTGAGACGAGAATGACCACCAAGACCATACCTAAATATGCCAAATCCATAATTACCATTATAACACCTTGACTAATTATAGAAATACCGCTACAATACGATAGATTGTTTAGTTAATATAAAGCGAGGTTGGAAATGGCATCACGATGCGAACTAACCGGCAAAGGCAAGCAATACGGTCACAACGTTAGCTTTTCCCTTCGCCGTACCAAGCGCACTTTTAAGCCAAACCTACAGAAGAAAACTCTTGTAGTAGATGGTCAAAAAGTCACGTTGGTTCTGAGTACTCAAGCAATTCGTACTCTTAAAAAGAAAGGGTTGTTACGCCCGATACAGACAAAAACCGTCTAGGCTCAACCCCCTCCAGACAAGGAGGGGGTTTATTAGTGCAACGTATCGACTGGCCTAGCTCCGCGCGACAGTAATGATTGATAGTTGTTCAGGTAAAGACGCCGTCCCCTTCACTTTCCATTTTGACCCAGCATCAATAGTCTCCACGCCCATTTCGCCAACAAACACCGACAGGTCGTCTTGCGGCACTTCGTAGTGTAATGCACCATCAGCATAATGCACCGGGATAACCACTTTCGGCTCCAGCTGGCGTACCATATGAGCCGCAGATGTCGCGTCAAGCGTGTAACCACCACCGCCAACCGGTATCACAACAACGTCAACAACACCGATATCCTCCAGCTGAGACTCTGACAATTTTGGAGCAACATTACCTATAATCACAACACGCACACCACCAATTGTTAAACGGTAAATCGTTGATTTTTTGACATCAGTTTCCGTATCAATGTGTCGCCAGGCTGCCACCCCCTTCAGAGACACATCGCCGACCTCATATTCACCCGGGCCACTAAAGAGCAGCCGTGGTACTACATTGCTTGCGGCGAATCTACCCTCCGACAATATCTCAACGTCCTGTACCCCAAGGTTATCCTTAAGTCCAACCAGCGATAGCGCTGGATCAAACGCGATTTTTACCATTTTCGTTGTAAAAATAACGTTATTTGCACCTTTGTATTCTACTTCAAACATATACGTCTCCTTATACTAGTATACTCTCTGCGTCTACCACAACCGAGTGCTTACTATTCATTATTTCCATCACAAACTTATCTCTAACGCTCAGACGATAGTAAAAATCATCATAGCTCATTACAGCATAATTCAGCTCTCTCCCCTCGGCTTTTTCAATTTTCTTAATGGCGACACCAACTCTCGACTCCGATAGCCGACCGACCAACAGTATATCAACCCGACTCGTCGATCCACGCACTAACGCACCGGCGACTATAGCGATCTTTAGCCCGGACAGCCGAGCGATATCGCCCACCCACGGTATACTGTTCTTTTTGTTATGGTCGGTTTGCTCACTCGGTCGCTCATCGGCAAAAATCATCTTTAGTGGCGTGAAGTATGCATACTGCTGATTCGCAGCATAATACAATTTATTGTCATAATTATTCGAAACAATGACTCCGACCCTGAGCATATTTGATAGTTCACGCCGTACCGAGTTAATTTGCTCGCCGATCAATCGCGTAATCTCTCTAACATAAAACGATTTTTCAGGGTTCGCTAAAAACAGGTGCAGTAACTTCACCCTCGTTTTTGAGCCGAACAGCGCATCAATCATGTATTAAAAATTGTACCATAAATTTTACGCCCGAGCCAAAAGTTGTGACAAATAGTGTTCAGCAGAGTCAAGCGTCGCCCACATGATAAACGGGTTACGCCGCAACCACGTCATCTGTCGCTTCGCCAACCGCCAATCAGCTATAACAAATTGCCGCTTTAATTCATTTTCGGTAATATTTTTATTCAAAAACTCTCGGACCAACGGATAGACATTACCCGTCATAGCCTCATTATCCCAGCCATATTTTCGGGCTAACAACATTGCTTCACTCACAACATTATTTAAAAATAATTGTTCAGACCTGAGCACAATTCTTGTTCGCAATATATCTTTATTCGTAGCAATTCCTACAACGACACTATTATCTCTAATTCCTGTACTACACCTGTTAATATTATTTTTTTGTTCAATAGCATGTATAAGATAGCGCTTATTCTTGTTATTCTCTGGTAATTTTCTGTTGTATTTATAACAATAATATTGTAGTTCGGCTACTGTCCTTTTTTCTAGCTCATGCCGTAAACTAGGATCAGGAGGAGCTCCAAATTGAAAATCAAAAATTACTGCATCGATATAGAGACCCGTGCCGCCAACAAGAAATGGTAAACGCCCCCGAGAGCGAATTTCACTTATTTTTTGCAGAGCATACTCCTTAAACTGTGCGGCGCTAAATGTCTCGCCCGGGCTGACCAAATCAAGGCCCCAATGGGGCACGGCTTCTCGCTCAGCCATAGTTGGCTTTGCCGTACCAATATCCATGTCTCGATATATTGTTCTGCTATCGGCACAAATTATTTCGCCATTATACTGTTTTGCCAGGCGAATCGCTAGCGAGGTCTTACCACTAGCAGTCGGCCCCGCGATAACAACTAGGGGTAATTTTGCTTTTACAGTTTCGGCCGCCATCGTCGTTCCTCAAAATCAATTATCCGCCACCTCTCATCGCAATAAATACCATCTTGCTCAAGTAGCTGCCTTTGCACACCTTGCCCACCCGGAAAACCTACCGCCAAGCCACCTTTCGCATTCACTAGGCGATGCCACGGCAAATTCTCTGGGCCACCATGCGCTATTCCGCCCACAATTCGTGCTGCGTGCGGGTGTCCAGACAGTGCTGCCAAGTCACCGTACGTCGTCACTTTGTCGTCAGGTAGCTGCGCCATGAGAGTATAGATCCGGTCTCGCAAGCTAGCTATTGGCAATTCGCTCAATTTCCACCTCCACTTCTGACCACGAATGGCATCGCACCACTCTATCCGGCAAACTATCTGCTCTATTCCAAGTATAATCACCAAATAAGATGGCATTACGACCAGTCTCGGAAACAGCTAAACAGTGTTTCAACTGATCATCAATTAAAACATCAGCATTAATTTGCGTGATTAACTCTGTTTTTGTCAGTTTATGAGAGTCCTCGTGCACCGTATCCCATAGGCCAGAGAAGTAGACCGCAGAACTGGCGAAAACCCCTGGAAAATGCTCCTCGATCCAAAGCAGTGTATCGCTTTGCACCTGCAAGCGACGCGAAGTAGCCACCATGAGATGATGCACCTGCGACATGTTTCTAAGCACCTCCTCCGCCCCCCCCTATATGAGCATATCCCTTTATCGCACCAGAGTCGTGAAAGACATGAGCACGCCGTTCTGCCTCCTCGCTATCAACATGCCACATCTCTGACCAATGTTCGCTATAGTCATCAACCCTCAATCGTGTGCCCCACCGTTCATTACTAAATGCCACGAACCCGATTGCGTTTTCTGCTAAAACATCGTCAATATCAATTGCAATTCTTAGCCTACGCACAAGATTACAGTCCCCGTATATATTCAGCTAGCTGTTCAAGCGGAATTTGCTCTTCACCCGCATGCGTCCTGATACTTACGACACGTGCTATCTGATCCTTTGGCCCAACAATAATCTGTATTGGTATTTTTACAACAGTCGCCTCACGAATCTTTTTCCCAAGGGATTCATTACGACTATCTATTGTAAATCTTACATCGTTGTATTTTATTGGTTTCATTAAGGTCACCTCTGATAAAATCGATGTAATTTCATCAACGTAGTCTGAGACGGTGTCATTAATCGTTAGAATACGTACTTGTTCTGGCGCCGCCCAAAACGGGAACCAACCACCCGTGTGTTCAATGAAGACGCTCAAGAATCGTTCAATCGACCCGAGCAGCGCACAGTGAATCATCACAGGTGTTGTAAAATTACCATCACTATCTGTGTATTCCAAACCAAACCGTTGCGGCTGCACGAAGTCTAGCTGCACTGTCGCGACTTGGTGCTCACGACCGATAGCGTCAGTTGCCATGAAATCAATTTTTGGTCCGTAAAAAGCAGCCTCACCTTCCTGCTCAAAATAGTCCAAGCCAACTTTTTCAACTGCTGATTTCAACTGATTTTGTGCAGAAGCCCACAATTCACGTTCACCCAAGTATGCATCAGAGTCATCACGGTAACTGAGCCGAACCCGCAGCTTCATATCAATAGTACCGTACAGTTCCTGGGCAGCAGACAATAAATTATTGATTTCTTGTTCAATTTGGTCTGGGCGACAAAAGACATGGCTGTCATCCTGGGTCAGCGAGCGCACACGATTCAGACCGCCAAGCTCACCGGTTTTCTCGTCACGATAATCAGTGGTTGTCTCTAAATAGCGCACCGGCATATCGCGGTAGCTACGAGGTTGTGAAGCAAAAATCTGCGTATGGTGCGGGCAGTTCATCGGCTTTAACGCCATTTCATCACTGGTTTCCTGGCTTTTAACCAAAAACAGCTCTTCGCCAAATTTGGCCCAGTGGCCTGACGTTTCATACAAATCCTTTTTGGTAATATGCGGCGTCCAGACTTTTTCAAAACCAAACCTCTGACGCAGCTGATTTGAGTATTGGGCCACGGTATCGCGCAAGATAGTTCCACGAGGTGTAAATAATGGCAAACCAACCCCCACGAGCGGCGAGGTGGTATACAGATCAAGCTCCTTGCCTAACTTGCGGTGATCACGCTGTTTGGCCAGCTCTAATTTCTCCAAATATTTATCCAGCTCTTCCTGCGTAGCAAAAGCTACACCGTATAGTCGCTGCATTTGAGGATTCTTTTCATTGCCCCGCCAATAGGCGCCCGCAACCCGCATCAACTTAAATGCACCAACCTGACTGGTATTTACAGCATGCGGTCCACGACACAGATCCTTAAACGACCCGTTGGTATAAAACGAAACTTCATCGAGCGCGCTATCACCTTCGGCAATTGTACCCATTTCTGCAGCGTCCAGATCTTTTGCTACCGTTGTCCCGGCACGTTTTAGGTCATTAAGAAGTTCTTCTTTATATGGCTGATGGCTATCTTTGGCCCATTGAATTGCTTCATCAATTGGGCATTTTGTGCACACAAAGTCTTGCTTTTCGGCAATGATTCGTCGCATTACCTTTTCAATTTTATTAAACTGCTGCTCACTGATCTTCGTTTCACCAAGATCAATATCGTAATAAAACCCATGTTCAATAACCGGACCAACTCCAAACTTGGCGTCTGGCCATACCCGCTGCACAGCCGCCGCCATAATATGCGCCAGGCTGTGTCGCATTGCATAGAGTTTATCTTCGCTCATAAAACCTCCTTTAAGTAATTATAAAAGCACGCCCAACGCGTATAGCGTGCGTGCCTCGGTCCTGGGGACGAGCCAGGAGGTTCCACCTTGGCGATGACTCTTGCTCCGGCTGGTTTCGTGCGCCGCAACCGCTTTCACGTTGCTCGAGAGGTGGTTAGTCTCTGTCCTTGCTATTCTCACCGTATCATAGTTAAAAGTTCCGGGCAACCCTTACGACGCATGGACTAGGTAGCGGATCCGTAATACTACACCAAGAAACGACATGACGGCCAACCCCTACGCTCTCCGCAAGAGGTAATTGCATTCACCACTAATTCCTGCTATTATTGACAATAGTCGGGCGATTAGCTCATTTGGCTAGAGCGCTTCATTGACGTTGAAGAGGTGAGAGGTTCGAATCCTCTATTGCCCACCATTATTGCATACAACCCTCGCAGTGCGGAGGGTTTTTAGTTTTTTCTATTTTACACATTTTTATATACTTTTCCACTAGTATTTTTTATAGCGATATGTCAATATATTGATATGATTTGTATAAATTGTTTTCACGATAAAACTACTACAAAAAACTCCCGCAAGCACACGAAACACCCCAGCGTCTGGCGGCGACGGGCCTGTCCAGAATGTGGCGCAGTCTTTACGACATACGAACAGGCTACGCTAGACGGGCGCATGGTGCTAACACACGACGGGTCAACCATCCCTTTCAATTTAGGAAAGCTCATCATAAGCATTAGCCGTAGCTTTCAACATAATAAGCATGCTGCAGCACATGATAGCTACTTCCTTGCACAAACTGTGCAGCAACAGATTATCAAGCAAGGTAAGCCGCTATCTACGCAAATCATCACTCAAATAACACACATGATTCTCCAACGCTACGATCCAATAGCGGCACTCCAGTATGCCGCTCAGCACCGCCTCATCACTTCTCGACGACGCGGGAGGTCTTCGACCGTTTACGTGCAGCCGCCCTCTGGCGAGCGTTAATCGCCGCTGTGGCTTTTTCGGTGACGTCAAACTTATCGAGATATCGCCCGACTAACAGGCGAGTCTGCGCGGCAAACGCCGCAGCAGAGCTATAGACAATAGACGTCACTGGCATTAGTACCCATTGTAAAAGCATCCAGACACTTCGACGTCGCGTGTAGCGAACTGGACGCGGTGGTAAAATCTTGAAAGCACTAAAAATCGCTATCGCCATACCAATCAACGCAATTTGCTGCAGCGTACTCACCGTATCAGGCAATTGATGCGCGGCGACACTACGAGCTGCTTCGGCATTAACAATAAGCGGCACCCAGCCACCAAAAGCAACTAGAACCGAATTGCAGGCTAACGTCACATTTCCATCAAGTAGCCGCACAAACCGTGAGAAACCAGCCCAAAATGGTACATTACGCTGCTTAGTAAAGACCCGTTCACCAACATACGCAACATCAGATGCCCCATACGCCCAACGACGAAACTGGATAAACTGCGCTTTGAGCGTTTTTATATACGTAGCTGACAATACCGCGTCTTGATAAATCGGTACATGGAGTGGCACGACCCCGTAGTTACCACCAAAATAGAAGTAGCTGCGCCAATACTGGTGGCCGTCTTCGACGATCGTTCGAACACTCCAGAAGTCCATCTCAACGAGCGCATCCATCGGCTGAGCATGTGAAGCAAAATTACGTAGCGAATGAGGGCGCATTGAGCTAATAATATTCCAGAATGAGTTACCCGTCGCGACCACACGCATCGGCGCCGGCACATCCCAAATATTACTAGTAAATAGGCAAACCGGTTGATACGAGTAGTGCTTACGGTCCTCGCGGACGATATATTCGTATGTCAGGTAGTCAAAGTAGGTTTCATGTGGCTTATTATCACAGTCCATCGTCGTGACAATAACATTACCGTACGGAATATGCTGCTTCTCAAGCCACCCCTTCAGCCAGCGCCCGGCATGTGTAATATTGCCACCCTTGCCGATCACCTCATTCGGAATGTCTTTTGGATGCTTGACGATATGAAAGGCGTGAAAATACTTGCCATAGCGTTTTTGCAGTGTCTTGGCGGTCGTGTCGATATCCTTACCACCTCGCTCTTCATACGCAAATACCATAATCATACGCTTTTTATCATACGTAGTAGCGATTACTGCTTGAATGGCTGGTTCGATTACCTCAATGCTCTCATTATAGGCTGGCATGATGACTGCATTATAAATTTCAGATGGTTTCGGGAAAAACCCTGGCTGTGCAGAAGCAATGAGACGTAAGTTTTCTTTGTGCTCTGCAAAGCCGACCTCCTTCTGTCGCTGGTCACGAATACGTGCATATACCGCCTGCGGATCTTCGAGATCTTCAAGACGCGCATGCCAATTGATCAGACACGCCTTATCCATCCTGGCACGGCCAGCGACCATATGATAGGTAATGCCAACCACGCGCACCATCATCGACAGGATGATAATAAGCAGATAGAGTGACGCAAGCAGTGGACTAAAAATCGACAATATGACAAGAAGAATAATTGCACCATAGCTCAACAGACCCGGCAGAATCTCTAGAAATCGATAGAGCGGCTTTCGTTTACCAAGTGGTATTTCTATATCCATAATTCTACACCACCGACGCGATTACGATTATTGAGTAAGCAAACAGTGCTAGTATAACTGATATAGCGATTGTGAGCCAAAGAAGTGCCAGTGCTAAGTCTCGACGCTGTACCACAGCAAGCTTAGCGCTCAATATGATGTGCCCAACCGTAATCATAAGCTGCAACACGCCATACGTCCAAAGCGAATACCAGTGACCACGATAAAGCCCCGTCACACTAAATGCACTATGCTGAACAATAACTTGGGTTTCTTTAGGCTTGATAGTAACAGCAAAGGAGATAATAATTATTGACGCTAGTAAGATATTAACAATAACAAGACCAAGTAGCCAGCGGTCTTTCATTATCTGTCGTAATGTGTTTGTAATATGGTTCTTCATGCTGTTCTGGAGCCGCTGACCGGATTCGAACCGGTGACCTACGCTTTACGAAAGCGCCGCTCTACCAACTGAGCTACAGCGGCATGTCTCCCCAAGAATTATAGCAGATGAGTGAGGCTTTCGCAAAGATGATGACGAGCAGGCCGGAGGCTATTTCTACTCACCAGACTTTTGTTCGGCTGGCTGATCAAGATGAACGTAATAGGTAACTTTCTTGTCATTGATCAACTTATCAAAATTAGCTTTAAATGTCGTCAATGGAATCTTGAGGTATGAGTAGGTGATTGAACCGTTATCCCGTGAGCGTGGCTGAACAAAGTAGTAGCCATCGCCACCGAGCGGCTTAATAACCCCAGAGATCGTGCCATCTGCGGTTCTAATCGCCGCCTCGGTCAAGCCACCGTCTTTGTTGGTCTTCGGAACAACAGTCTCTGGCATTACTTGTACTCGTTCGCCTAACGCCGCCGCGACATCGGTCAACGATTTACCGGCCTTGAGCTGTGCTTCAACTTCCTTAACAAGGTTGGCCGCCGCTTCATCAACGGCAAACGATACTTCCCAGCGCAGCAGCGATGCCCTAATGCCATCACGCGCCTCATCAAGCGACCAGCCAATCATATCTTTTACCGCCGAACGGTAGGCTTCTTTTGACAGGCCGGCATCCTTTTGCTGGCGGTCCATCTCTTCATCAACTTTTCGATCATCAACTGATATACCCCTTTCTCTCGCTAGCTTACGCACATATGCATCCTGCACCGCTTGGTTCATGGCCCGCTGCCGCTGAAAAGCGACTTTATCACCAGCCTGATCTTGACCCTGAGTCTTAAGCACCGCCATATTACCGCGGTTATATAGTAAATAATCACTATAGCGCACAAATTCCCCTTCAACTGAACCGGCCGGTAGCGGCAAAATTTTGGTAATACGATATGCTAAATCGCTTGTGTCCTTCCAGACATAGAGTTGCAGATACAATAGGACAATCACCGTCACGAGTCCAGCAATACTAATAAATACCGTGTTCCAGACTAGTTTATGTTTGGAGTATTGTATCGGGTATTTGTGTTTGCGCCCACCAGCCAGCACCTTTTCGCGATGCTCCGCGACCGTGTCATTGGTAATCCGTGACGGCAGTGAGCGTTTGTCCTTTTTCTTACCCTTCGTTGTCTTCTTTAGCATGATCACTCCTTTCAGCAGCGAGGTCCACCGCATCTTGCAGCTTATTATAAATCTTATCTGGGTGCTCGACATTTTTAATGACAAGGTCCCCGACAAACGTCTGAATAACTATTGTACCAAATTTGAACATTTCGCCCGTAAAACCAGGCACGACATAACTGATATTCTGGACTTTCGCTAGTTTAAGTTCAATTACATCCTTACCAAAAAAACCATGCTGCGTTATCTGGCGAAGTCGCTGATTTGTCACAATGTAATATGTATAAAACCACATTAAAAAATGATAACCAAACAGAACGAGTCCAAAGATGAAGCTGCCGAGAAATACCCATAAAAGATTGAGATTATCCTGCCAAATAAGATACGGCAGCGCGCCAATCGTCATCGGGATGAGTAATAGATAAAAACCCTTACGCATAGCAATAATATGCCGGCGAAACACAAACAGCAACTCCTCGCCATCGCGCTGGCCATCAAATGATTTATCTAATTTGGCTTTCTTCGTCATAATTCTTTGGTACCCCGGGCAGGAGTCGAACCTACAACCTTATCCTTAGGACGGATCTGCTCTATCCAGTTGAGCTACCGAGGCACACATAAAAAACCACCCGTGTTAATTATAACACGGGTGGTCGTCGGTCGCGACAATGCTACCGAGTAAACTTTTCGTTTAACGTCGCATAATCCATCAACTCTTCGGGTTTAAACCAGTGGGCGACTTCTTGCGCCGCCTCGTCAGGATCACCCGATGCGTGAATCAAGTTCGGCACACCCTTCTGGCACTCGTTGGCGTAGCCAAAGCTAACATGCGAATAGTCACCACGAATCGTACCCATATCGGCAGACTTTGGCTCGGTTGGGCCAACAATTTTACGCACCACGGCAACCGCTTCAACTCCTTCAAGAACCATAGCGATAACCGGCCCGTCCATCATCATATCAAGCGTCATGTCAAAAATTTCTTCACCACGACGGGTCACCATCTTGCCAATCGTTTCGTAGTGCGCAAAGTAATGCTCACGACCCGGAGCTACCATCTTGACACCGATAATCTTGAGACCAACACGCTCAAACCGCTGCAAGATTTCGCCGACGATCCCCCGCTGTACTGCATCAGGCTTGAACACAATCAGTGTTCGTTCAATGCCACACATGTTCTTCTCTTTTGATTCGGTCATACGCCTCCTTCGTGTATTATTTTCTTCATCATAACAAAAACTAGCCATTTGATAAACGGTATAGATGTTGTTAAAATTAAATCATGTATCTTTCTGAAGCATTAGCAGATTTCCTGGAGCACCTAGAAGTTGAGGGCGGACGCAGCCCTCGCACCATTGAGAACTACAAATTATACCTTGAACGCTTCATTGATTTTGCTGGTGATATTGATGTTGCAAAAATAACATCAGAGACAATTCGTAAATATCGCCTCTGGTTAAACCGTTATAAAAATAGCAACACCGGTGAAGAATTGTTGTTAATCACACAAAACTATCACTTGATCGCCCTGCGTGGATTATTGACGTATTTATCACAACGAGACATCTCATCACTGGCAGCCGACAAGATTACCCTACCAAAAACCATTCGCAAACAAGTCACATTTCTTCACTACGACGAGGTGGTACGACTAATTGAGCAGATCCCGCTGGACAATGAACCGGGCCTTCGCGACCGAGCAATCATTGAGCTTTTGTTTTCGAGCGGACTGCGCGTGTCGGAGCTTGTTAACTTGAATCGTGACCACATCAATCTCGCTCGACGCGAGTTTATGGTACGCGGCAAGGGCCAGAAAGACCGGCCGGTATTCGTTTCAATGTCCGCTGCCGAGCACGTCAAAAACTACCTTGATGCGCGAAGTGACAGCTTGCCGGCTCTATTCATCAGCTATAGCAGGCGCCCAACAAAACCATCAGTTTCTGGCGATTATCGTCGGCTGGGTGCTCGCTCGATCCAGCGAATGGTGTCGCACTACGCCCGACTTGCTGGCATCACCAAGCACGTTAGCCCGCACACTATGCGTCATAGCTTTGCCACCGACCTTCTGATGAATGGAGCGGACCTACGGGCGGTACAATCGATGCTCGGTCATAGCAATATCGCCACGACCCAGATTTACACACACGTCACCGACCAGCACCTCAAAGACGTCCACGAGCGCTTTCACAGTGATACGAGATAGACCCCTAAGACACTACGGCCGACAGCTACCCGGCGTTACACTACCCTCAGTCACCGAAAAGTCTTTACAGAGGCTATTCTCAAGATCGATAGCATTTTCAGGATACGGGAAATCGTCACCTATCTGAAGGCGCGCCTCAACCCGCCGAAACACATTACTAGCACGACCAGTTGCATCAACCGCTGGCTGAACGCCATCAAACTTGACCGGTTCTGCACCATTATATAGGGCAATTCGCACGTGTGACATGCGATATAGCGGCGTCAGACGCAAGAATGAATTAACGCTGGCGGCAGCCGTAACAGGTGATATATCAATTGTGGCTCGGCACGAATAACCACTATTAGCAAAATCCGGAGAACAGCTCACCGGCGTCGGAGCATTGTTAAATTGCCCTCCACCGCCCGCTCGCGGTAGATTAATTGCCGATACACCTCCGTTCGTCGGCCCGGGGACACTCAGCGTCCGTGGATAAAGGAACATCGTCGCAACACGAGAGCTATCAAGACTAGCAAGGTCAAATGTATCGCCTGGAAAAATCATCTGAGTGCGCAGTAGCGCGGGTGCAGGACGAGACGGCGACTCATCCCAGTCACTGTACGCCGGCAGCGAAGTTGATACGGAGGCAGCATTTTTTACTCGTCCAGCAGCCACGTTGCCGTTCGCGTCCTCTTTAGTAAACCACTCGAGGACAATTTTATTAAATTCAGATTTGGCTTTCAGCGGCACCAAACGAGATGATCCTTCGGGTATGTTTACCAAGAAATCTTCCGTGTCCATCGTGATGTTGACGCAGGTATAGGCTTGGTTGAACTCTTTACCATCCCCCGAGCGACGTGACTGAATCAGCGTCTCGTTAGCGGCCACATTACCGGCAACGCCCGCACGTGCGACCACTTTACAGTCATCAGGCAGTCGTAACTGTTCGCAAGCCTTGCCACCGTTATCTCCTTTTTGACAGGCACGCACGACTCGCTTGGCGTCTTCAACACCGGACAGTGCCGCATCATACGCACTTTGTGACAGCTCATTGTTCAGGGCCTGTCGCTGATCAACCATTATGAGCCGCATGAAGCCGAGCATCAAAACCGTTAGTAACAGTGTCGCAAAGATCACTGCAAATAACGACACCGCACCTAATTGATTATTTCTCGCTATTTTATCCATTTGTCCTCACAATCATCTCAAAGCTATTTATTGCGCAAAAGTCGAGATTCTCACTGTTATCCGCCGGTGGCTTACAGGTGCCATTAGCTGTATTGACCGCCTCAAGCTGACTGGTTCCAAGGACAAATTCCAAACGATACAGACTGTCTGCCCCGCTATCACCCGCCACTCGCGCTGCTTTCATTTGATGAATTGCCAGCACCACATCATTCGACCCGGCTGGCTTGAGAAGATGTGTCACTTTATCCGTCGCGACTGTTGACATGTACGCCCCCGTTGTTTCATTTTTCTGGCACAGCATACCATCTGGGTCAATCACTCGAGCAAAATTAATCGGACGACCAGAATGCGGCCCACCAACTTCGGTAATAATACCCGCACCGGCCTTCACTTCTCCAGAGACAACCTTTGGCACATTCCAGACATATGAATAGTCACCGAGGCAGAGTCGGCCGCTCCGATCAGCACCACCCGCCTGCACCATGACAACGGCCAAATTAGCATTACCACTTATCTTGCCGGCATTAGCCTGCAAAAAGTCGCGCCGCAAGCTATCGCTAATTTCGCGGCCGGACTGATTGATACTTTTGAGCGTGAGGCCTCGATTATACAGCTTGCCGGCCTGGATTGCTATCGTAGCAATCGCCAGTAGCAACACCGACACAAATGCCATCGCCAGCATCAGTTCAACCAAGGTAAATCCATATTGTCTATACCGCCGTGTCATACATCCTCACAATCGTCCCCGTGGTCATCGGCCGGTCAGTCCCCACACTCATCCAGCAGGCCTGAATGTACGCATCATAGGCGCGGCCGCCTTCAACACGTACCAGCTGAATTGAAATGCCCTGAGAAATTGGATTTCGAGCAGTTGAAATCTTGGCATATGTCGGCGATAATTCATACTTATTGGTAATCAACTGAAAGGTATTTTTGCTGGGTGCTAGTGCGAATCCCCCACTCGGCATTGCCTCTGGACATCGATTAACATTCAGTAGCGAATTGGCGTGGTCAATAGTCCGACCTTTCATCGCGTCCCAGAGGGTAGCAAATGAGCTGCCGGCCTGAGATGACTTGTCGTGAATGTAGCGCAGCATTTCTGCTTGACTATCAATCTGTTGCCGCACAAGCGTCAACTCTAATGATCGCTGCGCCATAGCAATACCGCTGTTCATGAGTGCCATGATACCGATCGCCAGCATGCTAAACATTGCTACCGCCATTACCACTTCAATGATCGTGTCGCCCCGCGCGCTATGCCGTCGCTTCATTATCGCACCCCTTTGTCGCATGACCGACCGTCACTGCCTCGCTCGAGCCAGCCTTTGCCCCCAAAAAGACTGACAGTCTCTGGCCAACTGACCAGCCAGTATCATAGATACAAAACTCTCGCTGCCGCAGCTGTAAATCGGCCGTATACATACCGCCATTCGGCTGCATATTGCGAATAAAATTATTAATATTAGCTGGTGAATACGGCGCATCATTCGTGCGTACGATAACCTGCCCGCTATCTGGATCGCGGTATATTAATAAAGCCAGTTCTCTACCAATGGTATTGGTTGCCGTGAGCGAGCGTACCTGCGCACCCCAGCCAACCGTATAGGTATTTGCCTCGCTCTCACTGTAACTATACGTCCACACTCCCGAGCGTTTCAGAGCGTACAGCGGATAGGCGGTAAATGAACGTGCCTCGGAATTCGTTGACTTGATATAACGACCAACGACAACGCAATTCGACTGGCCCCGAGCTCCGTCGTTTGTTGCACCCTTAACAGGACATGTGTCGCGATCGCCCCGATCATTCTCGATACTAATCACTCGGCTATACTGATCACGAATAAAGCCGGCGAACGATTGAACAGCGTCATGATACTGCTGTTGACGCAGCGCAGCGCTCACGCCAGCTAACAAGCCAACGGTCAATAGGCCGGTGATCGCCAAGAACAACACCACTTCAACGATTGTAAACCCGGATTGCCACCGCTTCATATGCTCATTATTATAGCATAAGCACTATCAAATCACGATAAGCCAATCCACGATCCTCACGCCGAAAAACCACGAAATAAGAAAGCCGACGATTAGTAGCGGCCCAAATGGGATTCGCGCTCCACGCTGCACTGTACCCCGAAGCATCCCCGGTAGTACCAGTAGCGTGCCGAGTAAATTCGCTAAAAAGAGCGCGAGAAATGCTAGCCGCCAATCCATCAAAAAGAGGGCGAGGCCGAGTGTCAGCTTGACATCACCGAACCCTATCCAGCGACCACTCGACACAACGTAGAGCAATGCATACATGCCACTGAGGATAACAACCGCCGCTATCAACCCCAGCACTCCGCCCGGCAGCTGGCCAGTTGCTACGTGAATCCCAGCAAATAGCGCCCCTAACATCACGAACGGCCAATTCGCCACGTCCGGAAGCAAAAACCACCGCTTGTCATACACGAACAGGAACGCTAGATACGATAGCCCCATCAACATAATCGCAACCTTCGTTATCACTAGTGGCGCCGTAAACGTCATCATGCCATGCCACGTCACTGCGACAAACAACCCGGCCATCGCCATCTCGAGCCCCAGCTCCATCCAGCCAATCGGTGCCTGGCAGTACCGACAGCGACCCCTAGCAACCAGCCAGCTCACCACTGGCAGCAAATCATACCAGCGTAGCTCGTGCCCGCAGGAAAGACACTGCGATCGATCGTCCTTGAGAGGCTTAAGCAGCGGCTTCAGGCGGCGGAGCTCCAGCGTATCAACTGGTTCGCCGGCCTGCTTGTCTTCAACGAGCTGCCGAGCACGGACTCGCCACACCTGAGCACCGATAAAACTTCCCGCCACCGCGCCAAGGATCGCCACGCCCACCAGTATTGTCACTATCATCATACTGTTAATGGTAACAAGAAATCATGAAAAAAGCAGCCCCCTGATAGTAGGAGGCTACCAATAATTCGTTGTCTCTGGTTAGTTTTGGTTGTCTTTACAAAACGCACCGCTTCCTTCCAATTGCACCTTGACGGCGAACGAGCGCGGCGAACCACTTTTGGCAACAATATTTTCGCCATCACATTGAGCGCTCGTGGCATAGACCATCTTCTCGGTCGTTGCCGAACCTTGTTGGGCGACGCCAGTTACCACGCTGTAATTATTGCCTGTCTGCGGATCCTTGAATTCACCATTGCCACGCTTCATATACGAATCAAGGAAACTATTAATCGACCCCGTATCGGTTTTCGGGATACTTCCTTTGTTGTTCGTCGCGTAACTATTCACCTGCGAGACAAACCTGGTCACATCGCTCCGTCGTTGTGTATCGCGCTGACTGCGCTGCAGGGCCGGCCATGCCAAGAATACCATCAAGAATATCAGCCCAGCGATTGCCAGCACCAACACGACCTCGATGATTGTGAATCCTTTATTTGCTTTTTGCTGAGCCATGAAGTTGCCCACCTTTCTGTGACTTAACTTTCTCTTACTATTATACTGTACTGCTTATGGATTGTCTAGAGGCTAATGTCTCCGACCAGATTATAAATTGGAAAGATTATCGCACCCACCATCACGCCGGCCACGACCGCCAAGACCACCATCAGCACCGGTTCAATGGTCGTCGTGATCGCCTTGATCTCTTCATCCAGCTCATCTTCGTAAATCTGCGCACACTTGCCCATCATCTCATCAATCTTACCCGACTGTTCGCCAATCTTGATCATCTGCGGCACCATTGGCAAGATATAGTCCTCATTTTTTAAGGACACCGACAGCGCCTTGCCGCCCTTCACCTTCTCGCTAGCATGCTCAATGCCTTGACGGATAACTGAATTATTGACTGCCCGAGCGGTGATGCGCAGCATGTCCAGCATCGCCACCCCGCTATTGAGAAGCGTTTGACCAGTACGGGTAAAGCGAGCCATGTACAGCTTGCGGAACATGGCGTCAAACACTGGTATGTTCAGCTTGAACGTATCTTTAGCGCGAATACCAGCCTCGGTTTTGAGATACTGCTGAAAGAAATACAAACCGATACCAAGTAAAATCACCAGCGCCCACCAAAACTGCGCCAAAAAACCAGCGACGCTGACCATGGCCTTCGTTGTAAACGGTAGCTCTTTATGTAAGCTACCATACAGCCCTTCGACCTGCGGCACTACCATCACGAGCATGAATACCACCACTGCGATGATCACTAACAGCACAATCGCCGGATAGACCATGGCGCCACGCACTTTGCTAAGCATCGCTGTATCTTTTTCTTGTTGTGACGCGATGCGCTTAAGCGCTTCATCCAACGTTCCTGATACCTCACCGGCCGCCACCAATGCTACATACACATTGTCAAATACTTCTGGATGCTTCTCGAACGCACTTGATAATTGCCGACCGCCCTCAATATCGGAAATTATCTCCTGAATGATACTCTGCATCCGCTTGTTTTGCGTCTGCTCCAGTACCGTATGCATGCTCTGCGCCAGCGGCAACCCCGCACCAATCAACGTCGCTAGCTGCCGCGTAAAGACGATCTTGTCCTTGGACGATATTTTATTTGACAATCGCTGAAAGAAGCCCTCACGCTCATCTTGAAGCTCAATTTTCAGCGGCACGAAACCCTGAGCGCTCAGCAATTTCGCCGCGGCGACCTCGCTCTCAGCCTGCACAACCGACTTGGTAATCTTTTGCGTGGCCGAATCCCTGGCTTCATAGTAATATTTTTTCATGTGCTATCCCCTGATAAGCCGCTCAAACTCCGCTAGATCAACCGCAAACTCACGGGCACTATCATAGGTAATCGTACCGTTTTGTACCAGATTTACCAGCGTCCGATCCATGGTCTGCATACCCTGATCAGCACCCGTCTGAATGACGGCATCCAGCTGATGGCTCTTGCCTTCGCGAATAATGTTACGCACCGCTGGATTAGCAATCATGATCTCGGCCGCCACCACCCGACCACCACCGATAGACGGCACCAGCCGCTGCGAACAAATTGCCATCAGGATGTTTGATAGCTGCGCCCGGATTTGCGGCTGTTGATGCGGCGGGAAGACGTCGATCATACGGTCAATCGACTGCGCCGCCGAGTTGGTGTGTAGCGTCGCAAACACCAAGTGCCCGGTCTCGGCAATGGTAATCGCCGCCGAGATTGTCTCGAGGTCGCGCATCTCACCGATCAGCACCACGTCTGGGTCTTGGCGCAGGCTCGAGCGCAGCGCCGCTGAGAACGAATAGGTGTCATAATGAACCTCACGCTGCACCACCACTGATTTTTTTGACTTGTGCGTGAACTCAATCGGGTCTTCGATAGTAATGATGTGCTGCGACTTTTCGGCGTTAATTTTGTCGACCAGCGCCGCCAGCGTCGTCGATTTACCAGAACCAGTCGGCCCCGTCACCAACACCAAACCGCGTGGGAAATCGGCAAATGTATTGACAATTGGCGGCATGCCCAGCTCCTGCGCAGTCTTGATCTCGTTTGGAATTAAGCGCAGCGCCGCCGCCAAGTTACCCCTCTCATGAAAGGCATTCACCCGGAATCGTCCTAGTGTACCGAACGCAAACGAAAAGTCAAACTCCTTATCTTTGAGCAAAATTTGCCGCTGATCCTCATCAAGAATCTGAAATACCAGCCGCTCCACGGTCGCCTCATCAAGTGGCTGCGTGCCCGTTGCTGCGACCAATGTTCCGTCAATACGCAGCATCGGTGGCAGGCCCACTTGAATGTGAAGGTCTGAGGCCCGCTTTTTAACCACCTCTTCGAGTAAAATTTCGATGCGTAATTCTTGATTGTTCATAATCGTCCCCCTTTTCTTTTATGCTGTATCGGCTGCTACCCGATTTACTTCTTCTAATGTTGTCACACCACTGAGCGCCTTGAGATAACCATCTTGACGCATCGTTATCATGCCTTGCTGAATGGCAAGCCGCTGAATCTCGGCGCTGGTTGCCCGCTTGACGATCAGGTTTTGAACTTCCTCAGTGACGTCCATAACCTCGTACAAACCGCACCGGCCAGAGTAACCTTGCGGCGTCTGCGGCATATCGCGGCCCCTGACTAAAGTATAAGCGGCTTGACCAGATAATGGCAAGGCCTTGTAGCCCAAATCCTGCGAAACAGTCGATATGTCAGCCTGGGTTTTTGGCAGGAGATGGCCAACCGTTGACTGAATGGTCTCCGTTTCAAGTGGTGACGATTGATATGAATCATACTTTGGTGCCACCCGCCTGACTAGCCGCTGGCCAATAATGGTGTTCACGGTACTAGCAATCAAGAACGGTTCAATCCCCATATCCAGCAACCGCGGTAGCACACCCGCCGCCGAATTAGTGTGCAGCGTCGAAAATACCAAGTGTCCGGTCAATGCCGCTTGCACCGCCAAGTTCGCCGTCTCAGTATCGCGGATCTCACCGACCATCACCACGTCGGGATCCTGCCGGAGGATTGACCGTAAGCCCGACGCAAACGTCAGTCCAACATCAGCGTGCACCTGAATCTGATTGACGCCGTCAATCTTGTACTCCACCGGATCCTCCAGCGTCACAATATTGATCGAGTCGTCCTTGATTTCCTTGATCAGCGCATATAGACTGGTTGATTTACCTGAACCGGTCGGCCCAGATGTCAAGATCATTCCGCTCGGCCGCTTGATGCCTTTTTGGATGGCTCTCAGTGCGCGCCCGGCGTATCCCATATCAGTCAGATCAAACGAGTTACCTGTCTTATCAAGCAGACGAATCACCACCTGCTCTCCCCATACCACCGGCGAAATCGCGATACGTAGGTCGACGTCCTTGCCAGCCACATTGACTGCAAACTGGCCATCCTGCGGAATTCGATGCTCATCAATTTTGAGATTTGATAGAATTTTAATACGGCTAACCAGCGCTGGTTCAATACTTTTTGGTAGCTGCATAATTTCCCGCAACACGCCATCAACACGGCAGCGAATTTTCAACGCCTTTTCTAACGGCTCAATGTGCACGTCCGAGGCATGGCTCTTTACTGCATACTCTAGGATTGTACTAAGCGCCCGCGAGATCGGCGAATCTTGAACGATCGTCACAATGTTCTGCGACGACTCATCCAGTGCTTCGCGCTGTGAGTCCTCCGCTGCCTCATTGACCGATGATAAGTCTGTTCTGTACTGGCCAAGGACATGACGGATGCTTTCTTCGGAGGCCATAAATACCTTCAGCGGCCGCTGAATACGATTTGCTAGGTAGTCAACCGCCTGGACATTATTGGCGTCAATCATCGCCACCGCCAAGCGCCCCTGCACCTCGGCCAGCGGTACCGCCATAAATCGCTCGGCAACATCCTCCGGCAGCAGGTTCAAGATGTGCTGCTCAATCACGCTGCTTGCGAGATTAACATACGGCACACCAGACAATTGCGCCACCGCATGCACCAATAATTCATTCTCCAAAAGGTGCTCCTCGGTCAACAGCGACAGTAACGGCTTACCCGACTCGCTGGCACGCTTTTGCGCCTCCTTAACAACCGACCGCTCAATCAAGCCCTCGCTCGTCAGCAAGCCAATCAATTTTCCCTGCATATCATCCGTCAGTAGCGCCATATCACCTCCGCGCTAACTACCAGTCGCTTTACCAACAATTGCTTCCACCGTTGGGTTAATAGCATCGCGATGAAACACTGCCTTATCCGGCTGCTCAATATCTGGACTAATTTTTGATATCGTCTGTACCTCTACACCTGATGACGGTACGCGCAAGAACGGAATACTACTGGCAACGAAATATGCCACTACAACGCCGAGACTGGCTATCAACACAATCATCGCTATATCGCTCTTCTTCATGGCTTGATCACCTTCTTTCCTAATCCAACTTTTTGCGCCGGCTCAAAATAAGCCTTGCCAGAGATATCCATCGTCATCTTGCCGTCCTCGCTGGCCTGCATCTCGATCTCGGTAATATTGATAACCCGAATTGATTTTTCAAAGCGCGTCAATAGCTCCTTGAGGCTCGATGACGTGCCGCTCACTGTCATGGTAAAACTCACCGCCGAGCGACCATCACCAGCGTCCTCTTGCTCCGCACCCGACTCATTCGCCGTATAGTGGACCGAGATACTTTCTAGTGACAGACCGGCGATGCCATTAACGAACTTCTTCTGGATGGACGCACCAAGCGCATCGGCATTCGCACTAGCCGGCAGTGCATCAAGAATCGTCTGCAATGGACTACTACTATCCTTTAACTTCACTGAGTTAAGCGCCTCATTCGCCTCTAGTGAACGCACATTATCTTTGAGCGACTCGGCCGCCTTTTTATTATTCTCCAGTGTGTTGATGGTGTCTTGCTTCGCAAGGACAACTGCGCCATGAAACAAAATCTGCCGCACGAGGAAGAACGACACCACAATTGCCACGCCACTCACAAATGCCGCACCCGCCACGAACAGAAACATGGTTTTCTTTGATGAATCAATCTGCTGGCGTTTACGGATGGCAACGTCTTTGTTTTCAGGCATTAGTTTTTCTCCTTATTTGAAGCGTCTTTTGGCTTCTTGGCAAATAGGCTCTCTGGTACCCCCAGCCGCGAATCAGTCACATCAACTTTACCGTTTGGCGTCGCAATCACCACTGAGCCACTCGTTTTCGAAAACAATTCTGCCGGATAGGTAAACGTGAACGAGAAGCGCAACACCTTCTTACCGTTGGCATCTTCACCAAAGCTGGCCTCACCCGCCTGCAGATTCTCAGCCAGCGGCTGTTTAACCTCTTGCCCATTTTGTGTTGTCTGCACAGTCGTATTAGTAATCGTCTTCTTAAATATCTCCAGCGCAATATAGCCATTCTCAGCTGATCCCTCAATAGTAATTGTCCGTGACTCTGGCTTGAGTTTTAGCGTCGCAATTTTAATACTATTTGGCGCCACCGGATTGACCGCCGTCATCACGTCAAATAGCCGCGAATCGGCCTGACGCTCACTTGATAGTTTGTTAATTGTCGCCAGCTGATGCTGAATGGTCACTAACTTATCGAGATCTTCAATCGACGTCAGCTCGCGCGTCTTACTCTTAATTGTTCCATCATGCAGCGCCTCCAAGGCTATCTGACCACCAAAGATTAAGCCGAGAGCAACCGCCACTCCGACCGCGATCATGCTGACGGTTATCGACATCGCTGTCACGGTGTTGCGCATCATTTTTGCCCGAAGCAGCTCGCGCTTGACATCGGGAATCAAGTTAATCTCAATCACGACCCACTCCTCCGCTGCGCTAGACCAACAACCGTCGCAAACTCCGAGGCAATTGGTGCTAATTTTTGCTGATCGGCCTGCCCAAGACTAACATGCTGCCACGGATCGGCCGTAGTCGCCGGTATACCAGTCTTGTTAGTAATATAATTATCCATCATCGGTATCGCCGCGCCAAAGCCCGATAGTAAAATTCCTGACACGGAAATACTCGGATAGCGCGTCTGAAAGAACTTAATTGATTTGGTCAGCTCGGTCGCAAAGTTATCCAGCACGCCATCAATCGCCCTGAGGACTTGCCCTTCAAGCCGGTCAGGCGCCAAACCAAACTTGATAATAAACTGGCGAGCCTGATCATCCTGCACGTTGAGATTTTGCACCGCCGCTCGCACCAGCGCCTGCAATCCGCTCGGCACCGTGCGCACTAACCGCGGCATATCGCCATAAATGACCGCCAAATCGGTCGAGTGTTCGCCCATATCTAGTACTAACTTTGCGGTCGCTCCATCAGTCGGTGCTAATGCCCGAAGCATCGCGATCGGATCCGGCTCCTCAGCAACCACATTAAAGCCAAGACCTTCGATGAACTCAAGCCGCTCCTCGACATAGCTAATCGCTGCACTCGTCAATAACACCTCATACTGGCCTTGCTCGCGCAAACTGTCGCCGAGCAGTGCCCAATCAACCTTGGCATCCTCAATCGCCATAGGAATGTACTGATCAACCTGGTATTTCATAGTCGCCTTTAGCTCTTGGTCTGACACTTTTGGCACATCAATAATCGCCGTAAAGGTCTTGCTCGACGGTAGCCCAATCGCTACATTTTGCGTCTTGATACCGCTCTGTCCGACAGCAGTCATGATCACTTCACCAAGCTTACGCTGCGCCTCTGGCGAATCACTACCCGTAACCTTCGGGTCAACAGGTGCATAACCATAGTGCAGCAGATTCCATCCGTTGCTCGTTCGTGCCAACTGAACGACACGCACCGCATTCGTCCCGATGTCTAATCCGAAAAAGTCGCCCAGCCCTTTAGCTAATTTCATACTATTCTATTATACATAAGCATATTGAAATGTAAAACCCTTAAAATCGTGGCGGTAGCTCTTTTAGATGCATCGTTTTGATAGCCCCCGATTCTTTCGACCGCTCATTTCCCCACAAATATGCATCAGCACGCAAATTCAATATTTCCGCCGGCTCGCCCGGATTATTGCCAGAGGTATCGCCACCCTTGGTAAAGGTACGACGCAAAAAGAGGTGCTTCGCGATAATCGGACCGTTGATCCGCAGCTGTTTTTCACACGTTTTCGCATCCAGCCCCGACAGCCACTGACGACTATCACGAACTATGGTATCACAGGTATTGATTGTACCATTCTTGGCCACCAGCCAAGCATCAAGCTGCGTGACATTCGGCTCAATGATAATATGCCGAGCGCTGATAATCAACTGCGGCAGATCCCGAGCCGCCGAATAGTTACCGCCCTCCTGCTTTACGTCACCCTTGATAGTCACCACGCCGCCCGATTTGATAACAATTTGCCGGCCACGCTTAATTTCTCCACCGGTAATCGTCAGGTTGCCAGCCTGATACACACCACCGGCCACGTCACTCATAGACACCGCCCCGGATAAATTTCCCGTGTTCGTAAAATAGGCATCAGGTGTGCGTACGGTCGGCATCTTGTCGCGAAAATTACCAAACGGGATGTTAGTGTTCTGAAACGTCAGATCATTATATTGCCGTGCCTCAATCGCCCCCGTTCGCCCTGTCGGCGTAGACGATAGTCCTGCTCCCGAAGAGGAAATAATTTGTCCAGGTGCACTAATGGCATATTCCGCCCACGATCCGTACAGCCGCGGCTCCCCCGGCACCGGCTGCCACCCCTTTGGCGCATACACACCGAGCAGCCACCGAGCAGCCGCATTAGCATTGGCGAGGCTAGTTGGAGCAATCGCATCTTGCACCTCTAGGGCAATCACATTATCACCAGCCCGTAAATAATCCGCGATGATTCTCTTCATCTCGACACCAGACGACGCTTTCGGATTAGCGAAGACTGGCTTGCCATTAACGTACACCGCAGCATAATCATCAACCGCCAAACGCAAGTATAGCCCTGAGCGCCCATCGTTCAACAAATCCAGCTGACGAATCTCTTCGAGCTGCTGGCTCGTCAGCCGGAATTTCTGCCGAAATAGCGTCACGCCAGACGACTTCACGTAATTTCCACCATTAGTATCAGTTTGCGGCGCATTATGGCGTCGAGTTAAGAACTCCTTTAACTTCGTCTCATCCTTGCAACGCGCACCCCAGAGCGGCTTTGATTGGCCGCCTTGATCATACATTGACTGCCGAAAAGCCCCGTCAGTCGCCCACGCCGATGTCCCCGATTCCTTGGCAACCCCGCCGCATTCGGCAAACTCGGCCGCCCCAGCCGCGCCCGATCGCTGGGCGGGTACACCAAACGGCACTTTCGTCGTGGTATTAGCGTCCGTCGCCCAGCCACCATACGCTCGTGGATTAACATATGCTCCACCCGCTAGACCACCGCTATTAGCCGCTACCACATCGTCAAACCAACTCGGCGCTGGCGTCGCCGAAGACGTGCTATTTTCACCATCCGGTGCCGTCCATGCTGACACCGATCCACTACACTTATCCTGACCAGCCGTCCGATTACCAGACATCGGTAATGGCATCATCATAAACCCACCATAATTAAACGTCCCGCCAATACCATCGACCACTGTCGTGGCATTTGCGTTCACACGACAGTCAGACCCACCATCCCCAGCCGTTGGCCAATTGCTAATCCGTTCTGGTGTCCCGCCGATCTGCTCTCTCTCGCCAACCGGATATTTCTCCCATGGCATGTGATATGACGTGGCTGGGCCATAACTACTGCCGCCCGGTGGCGTTGTCGTGCTTGCTGCTAGCACCGCCCTCTCGACGTGAGTTACGTCAGGCGCTACTTGCGCCGTCACGCTGATATAATGACGCCAGATATACACTCCAAGGCTTCCGAATACCACTAGCCCAACAACACCGACTCCGATCCACCACCTTTGGGTTTTTAACTGCAGCGCCATCTATCGCCTCACTCTCGTCAGTGATGTCCTGACTTCCGCATTATTATTACCCGCACTACCGTCTATTCCGATACCAACTCGCACATCCGCCCCCCAAAACTGAACTTTTGGCCGTCCGGCAACCTTTGCACAATCTACCGCATAGCGAAACGTACTGGTATTCACATGTTGGTTATATGTACTCACAATAGTCATATAGCACAACTGGTCGCCAGTCGTCATCGTCACTCCGCTCAAATTATCCTTACCGAGCGGAATTTCCAGCCCACCTCGCTGGATAATTGTTCCCGCGCCATTACGCGCCAAATTATTTGATGTACAATCTGCCACCTGTAAACCCGGTCGACTATTTTTAATCGTGTTCTTGGCGATATAACAATCCCAATCGCCCACTAAATTACCCGGCGAACGTCTATCATACGGTACGACAACCCCCTCACCGCCTGGCACAGTATAATTTCCACCGCCCCTTAACACAAACCGCACCACAGCATAATTCGCCCGATTTGACCGTGTCGATCCTGTATGATTAATTCGCGCGGTCACGCCACTCACCTCAATCGTTCCTTCATTAATATAATCTGGCGCCTGCACTTCAGGTCGCAACTCATAGTCATACGGCACCGACGCACAGGCATTCGATGAGACCCCCCAGCCATCAGTATTCCACGCGCCCGGCAGCCATAAAATCTTTTGACACACTGTTTTACCGACATCATCCTGCGTCACGATCCCCTCAGCCCCAAAGACATTATTATATGGCTTAACATCGCTCGGCTCATAAAACGTATTCCACGGGCTAGCACTATGCGTATACGGCGACACCCACGCGTGATGCGTTGTCGTACCATTAACATCCTGATTAATTCCTATGCGCTTTAGGGTATAGGGAGGAATCGTGTACGAAGAATTATTCCGTAGATAATGAAAAAAACGTACGCGCTGTCCTGGCGCAGCGGTCGCGTTTTGCACTAAACTGCCACCATTGATTGACACTCGCGATTGCCCTTCAACAGTCCATTGGTTTGGCGCCTGCTCACGCTTAATCCACACCTCGACATCTTGTGTCGCACAAGCACCGCTACCGCCTGGACTACTATAGAAACAGCGCCGCACCTGCAAAATGATACGGCCGGAACTTCCTGGCGCAACTACACCAGATATGTCAATTCCATTTACTCGAATACTACTACCGCCATCAACCCAGTGGTACGCGCCCGATGGATGCGTCCCACGATCAAGCGTACCGCCAGATAGTAATGTCCGACCATTCTGACTAACCGTTACATTTGTCGCCCACACCCGTGCTCGCGACTGACCGTTGCCGTTCACCGACCCCCTCAAGTCAAGTGATAATGACGTCGCATTCCAGCTAACGGTGTTAATAACATCATTCGTATACGACGCCCCAGGCGACGACATCCACATCGCACCGCACCGCGTTCCGCCGCCCTTACAGATATATTGCACCGCAAACCGTTCACCATCATTGCGCGCATTAATACACATCAAATGTCGTCGACCGCTCAAACCGCTACAGTCCACCGCCTCTGCTTTATCCGCACCAATAATCACCAACGTCGATGCGACAACCACAAGTGCCAGCATATAGCCAATAATGAGCCGCAGTCCGACCCTAGCCCTGACCCGGTGTACCATCCTTATTCCCCGCACCCGCATCAGCCTTACCGATCTCGACCAGTGCTTTTACCGTATCCTGATTAATACCCAGTCGATAAAATGGCTCGACCGCCTGGCGCATCTTCATTGAGTTGATCAACCCTTGATGAATCTGATCAATCCGCTGGCGATCATTCCGTAGTGATGCATCGTGAAGCACAACATAGTGACACACCGTATCGTCACCCGGGCCGCCACGCTCTGAAATCTTCTTCACCAGCCCCTCAAGCGCTGTCGGACCATACCCATTCGGTGCAGCGATAATTGATTGATATTCTTTTATCATATCCTCGCCACATATCATCTTAGCGGTTGGCGCGATATCTTGGCTCGGCTCTTTTAATCCAACATGCAATCGCCCCATCACCATCATGATAACGGCGACTATCGCCCCGACACTCAACACGATACCCACTATCATAAATATTCGCGAGACAATAACCTTATTCATACTGCTTATTCTAATACATATTATATACTGAGGCAAGTTTGTATAATTTGTTATAATACACGATATGAGTCTATCAATCGGAATCGTCGGCCTGCCAAATGTCGGTAAGTCGACCATATTTAATGCACTTACTAACAATAATATTCTAGCGGCTAATTACCCGTTTGCCACCATTGAACCGAATACTGGCATCGTACCGGTTCCCGATGAGCGGCTCGATGTACTCGCAAAACTGTATGATACGCAAAAAATTATCCCCGCGACCGTAACGTTCGTCGACATCGCTGGATTGGTAGCTGGCGCCTCAAAAGGAGAAGGACTTGGCAATAAATTCCTGCACAATATTCGCGAATGCGACGCCATTATCCACATCGTTCGCGCCTTTGAAAACTCAGATATATTACGACACGACAATACCCCGATTAACCCTCAAGCCGACATTGATATCATCAATACCGAACTTATCCTTGCCGACATCCAAACCATAGAACATCGTCTGCCTCGTCTCCAAAAAGAAGCCAAAGCCAAGCCGGAGGCACGACAGGTCGCTACACACCTTGAAACACTCCTGACATCACTTAATTCAGGTACGCCGATAGTATCCATAGAAAATATCAAATATGAGATAATTAATGATCTTCATTTACTCACTGCCAAGCCAATTATTTATACATTTAATGTTGACGAGGCGGGGCTCGGCGACCATGCCCTGCAGGAAAAGCTTACCAAACTCGTCGCGCCAGCCCGAGTATTATTTATTTGTGCCAAGCTTGAAGAAGAGCTCAGAGAATTATCAAATAATGACGCCTTGGAACTGCTTGATAGCTACGGAGCTTCCGAAACTGGATTGTCGCAGCTTATCCATGCCGCGTACGACACACTTGGTCTACAGAGCTATCTCACGGCAGGTCAGAAGGAAGTTAGAGCATGGACAATACATAAAGGCTGGACGGCGCCACAGGCTGCTGGCGTCATCCACTCAGACTTTGAGCGCGGATTCATCGCTGCACAAGTCATTAGCTACCACGACCTTGTTGCCGCAGGTTCAGAAGCTAAGGCCCGTGAAGCGGGTAAAATACGTACTGAGGGTAAAAATTACATCATGCAACCTAACGATGTCGTCGAATTTCGGTTCAATGTCTAACCTTATTGTATAGTATACTACGTTGCCATAAATACAACGATGCTATTTTTACTACAGTTATTACCTCTGTTATTTTTTCAGTTGTAGCTTATAGAAGCGCTCAACGTTACCCTTACTGCCAGCGACGGTGCTATCCTTTTTATCAAGAACTACAAAATACTGTTTTGCCCATTGCTCAAAATCGGTCAGGATCTTTCGTCGTATAGCAGTATTTTTTACAACACCCTTTTGTACCAAATGACGCCCTGCCTCAAACTGCGGTTTTACCATTGCTACAAGCACCGTCGCACTGCCCATCAGCCGTTTTGCAACGTGTGGTAGAATGTCGCGCAGACTAATAAATGACACGTCTCCCACGATAATGTCTGGTGGACAATCAAGCTCAAAGTCACGAATGTCTGTCTTTTCGTGTAATATTATACGCCGATCGTCACGCAGTCGATGATGCAACTGATTCGTGCCCACATCAACAGCATACACGCGTCGGGCGCCATGACGCAGCGCAAAATCAGTAAATCCACCAGTACTCGACCCTATGTCCAGCACTGTTTTCCCCTGAAAGTCCAACCGAAAACTATCCGCCACACTCGCTAGTTTGAGGCCTGCACGCGAAACGTACCGCTCACGAGTCAGCAATGTAATGTCTGCTGTATCATTAACGAAACATCCGGGACGCGTCGCCACCCTACCATTGACCATGACTTGCCCTAAGCCTATCCAATTCTCTGCTTCTGAACGCGATTCAACCAACCCACGTTCTAGTATCATTTTATCTAATCGCTGCTTCATGTCACTTCTCATTGTAGCCTGAATACATATTTTTCTCAATCACTAGTGGCCTATTGTGATAGTAGAACTGCTGTTATAAATACATCAATAATTATTCTTACTTTTACCTATAGGCCGATCTTCGCTATCGTTAATTCTACGTTAACTAAAATACAACGTTGTATACTACACACCAGTGTAATTTATACATCAATAGTTATATTTACCTCTGTAGTGGCCAAGGATACTCTCACCATTATCGCAAATAGACCCATAATTTTCATGAAAACAGTTGTCGTATGTATCACCAAAAACACCCCACCAGCTATACATATATTACGTTGTATTTTTAGCATCAATACCTAAACTCTTGCTCCACTCTTTATCGTTATTTGATGTATTAACAACAACAAAAAGCATCGCCCGAACACCCTGGGCGACGCTTCCGACAAGAAGACCCCTTTGTTATTTTTTGCGCTCTCGATATTCACCCGTCGCTGTGTCAACACTGACAATATCGCCCTGTTTAATGAATGCTGGTACCTTAATAATAAGGCCCGTCTCAAGCGTTGCATCCTTAAGTACGCTTGAGGTTGTATCGCCCTTTACGACATCTTCAGTATATGTAACTTCGAGATAGAGATTTTTTGGTAATTCAACATTAATCACTCGCCCATCAAACACCTGGAGATTCAGCTCACAACCCTCTTTCAAATAATCTTTCGCCTCATCTACCACATCATTAGACAATTCAAATTGTTCAAAATTTTCTGGATCCATGAAGCAGAACATATCTCCGTCATGATATAAATATTGAACAGTCTTGCTAGCCACTTCAGCTGGCTCAATTTTGTCTTGACCCTTAAAGGTCTTCGGGATGACACTTCCATCCAGTAAGTTTTTCAATTTAACGTTCACAATAGAACCTCCACGCCCCATAACCTTCTGTCCATATTCAATGACGCGATATGGCTTACCGTCAATCTGACAAACCGTACCCTTTTTAAGATCTGTCGGCTGATACATATTGTTTTTCCTTTCCTATAACTATTAAGCTACCGTACCTAATTCTAACATTCTTTCGGGCGGCAGAGTATTTCTCGCTGACTGAACATATTTTTTACTCAAATACCCCACGGTGGTCTTAGTAACATCATAATACTATCTTGTATCAAAAATAAAAATACGCTGTACAGCCGCCCACAAACAACAGTGGCCCGTGCCTTACCCTGCACAGACCACTCGACTCTCTTTCTTATCTATAAATACGTTCGGGGGCTAGAGAGTTCCCTCAATGTATACTTTTATTGCCCTTGCGATACAAACGGCAGCAATGCTAAGTGCCGAGCACGCTTGATTGCCACTGCCAAGCTACGCTGCTGCTTGACACTGAGACCCGTCTTCGCTATCGGCTCAATTTGACCATACGCATTAACATAGCGCATTAATGTTTTAACATCCTTATAGTCAAAAACCGTTGGGGTGTCCTTCTTTAATCGTTTTGCCATTTTGTTCTCCTTTAGAACGGTATCTCGCTAAGATCGATCGGCTTATCGTCAATATCCGCTACGGTCTCAGCCTGCTTAGTATTAGTATTACGTGGTGCGGTTGTATTCGCGCTATCGCCGCTCGGAGCGTCAAGGAATGTTACATCGGTCGCCGTCACTTCAATACGCGAGCGGCGCTTGCCGGTTTCTTTATCATCCCAGCTGTCCTGTCGCAACCGACCCTGGACCAACACGCGGCGGCCTTTTGACAGGTACTGCATCACCAGTTCGCCCAATTTTTCCCACGCGGTAACGTCGAAAAAATCAGCTTGATCATCCTGTCCGGCACGATCAACCGCGATACTAAAGCTAACAACTGTCCGACCTGATGGCGTTGTCCGCTGCTCTGGATCGCGCGTTAACCGCCCTAGTAAAATAACTTGGTTGATACTTCGTGCCATGATGACCCTCCTTTTTTATTATGTATCGCGTCGAATATTAGGCTTCTTTATCAGCCGCCTCGGTAGCGACCTTAGCTTCGCGCTCTTTCTGCTCAGCAAGCGCTCGACGTGTCTTCTCGTCGGTCTTAACCAACAAATAACGAAGCACCTCGTCGGTGATATTCAGAACATTTGATATCTTGAGCGGCGCACTGCTTGGCAACTTCACCTCAAAGTAAACATACACCGCAAAGTCTTCACGACGAATTGCATAGGCTAGCTTTTTCTTGCCCCAATTGTCTTCTTTAGTAATTTCGCCACCATTGGTAGTGACAAGCGACCGGACCTTGTCTAGGGCCGTATCCAAATTTGCTTCCAAATCTGGGTGAATAAGAACAGTCAGTTCGTATTCGTTCATGTTTCCTCCTTTGGAATCCATTACGGATGGTTATGTTATCGCACATAACCTTAGGTTATTATTCCTCCGTATTATACGGTAATCTAATGCAAAAGTCCAGTGATGCACCCCGCCAGACCATGCTACAATAGGGTCCATGCGTATCGCCATTCAAGGACAAGCTGGGTCATTT
Organism: Candidatus Saccharibacteria bacterium oral taxon 488; assembly: GCA_013100825.1. Lineage (NCBI taxonomy): Bacteria > Candidatus Saccharimonadota > Candidatus Saccharibacteria bacterium oral taxon 488. The sequence goes on along the minus strand of CP040001.1, from coordinate 97,303 downwards.
CACGAACAAGCGGCAAAACAATGGTATGGATCTGACATCACCATTGTTCCGTGCATGACCTTTGGCGATGTCTTTCAAACCTATGCTCGCAGTAAGGCCGACGCCGTTGTCGTGGCAGTGGAAAATACCATTTACGGCACCGTCAACGAAACTTACCGTCACATTGAATCCTGCAGTGCTCCCATCGTCGGGGAAGTAACACTTACCATTCAACAAACACTCATCACCAATCTGGGCACAAAACTTGAAGACATTACCGCTGTCTATTCACATCCTGTCGCCTTGTCACAATGTCAGCGTTTTCTCCAAGAACGCCTACCGCAAGCTGCACAAATTGAATATTTTGATACCGCTGGCGCTGTCGAATTCATCAAGCAACAGGGTTCACCACACCTGGCAGCCATCGCCGGTGAAACCGCTGCCCAACTATACAATATGCCAATTCTCAGGCGACACATCCAAGACGGTCAGGACAATATCACTCGTTTCCTGGTCCTCGACCAGACAACGACAGTAACTGACGCCAATCGAGCAACACTTGTGGTGACCACTGCCCATCAACCAGGCAGCCTCCTTGAAATACTCCGCACATTCGCCGATCAGTCCATTAACCTCACCAGCCTCCAGTCCCAACCCATCATCGGCCAACCATGGAACTACAAATTCTTCATGACCGTTGACGCTGCCGGCCCGTCATTGCATCACGCCATCAATAAAATTACCTCAACTGGTCACAAAGTAACATTACTCGGTGAATATCTGGCGGCACGTTAGTTTACTGAGAAGGCAAGATATCGGATATATCACCATCGGTCGCGAGCCGATCAAATAGGCTTTTTGCCGCATCATATACCTTAGCACTCTTCACGGCCCGACCGTTAATCTCTCCCTTAGCCGGTACCGCCGCTATGCTTTCATAATCTGGTCTCGATGGCGAGACAGACTTTGGTGAAACGATTGTAATTGCCTTAGTCTCCGACCAACCATCAGTGATCTGTCTGTGCGACCATTCCACTTTCGTCAGTAACACGCCTTCGAGGGCCGGTAGTAGTGCTTCTGGAGATTCAATATGCTGATGTGCCACAGGTTCTGGAGACAAAAAATCTAACCGCCACGTTATCCGGTCCGTCTGTCTACTCTTTGCGCCGACCTCAATCATATCAGTGGCAACTTCTACTGCGATCTCACTTCCACCAAGCCTTTTGTCGCCTTGAGTAACATCAACCCGATACCACATTTCCCCTATCATCTGTAATCGCTATTGACTGCTGTTTAAGCCTATTGTGATCATCATGATAATCTTGGCGAGTAAGTCGAGCGGCCTTACTATCAACCAACTTCCCCGCAGCAGTAAGCACTCGTCCGGCAATACCGCGTGCCTGTCGAAGCATATCAGGATTCTTTAAAAAGACCTCTGCCTCTTGACGGCCTTCGGTGTCTGGTAGCGTAAATGTAATTTCTTCCGCTCTCGAACTATCATTGGACTCTTTGAATGTTCCACCATCGGTATTTTCTACTGATGGTGCGGGCGGAACATTGTGTGACCGGCCAAGACTATACCCAAGTATACCCGATACGGCTAACGTGACCGCAGCAACCCCCAGCACAAGAGGCTTCCTTAATCTGTCGCCTCTACTATTAGGGGATAATTCTCCATTATTTCTACAACTTATGCGCGCCACGTAGCCATCCTTCCACATACAAATCAATTTCTCACTTAGCGTATTATAACCTATAAAAATAATTATGTCAAGCTAGCTATTACCCAGCTCGTCTATGCTTGAGACCAAAACATCACGAGCTTTTGAGCCGTTCGCTGGGCCGACGATGCCACGCTCTTCCATCTCTTCAATCAGTCGCGCTGCCTTGCCGTAGCCAATCCGTAGCCGCCGCTGCAAATAGCTGGTAGAGGCCTTGCCGCCCTCAATCACCACTCGCACCGCGTCCATAAATGCTTCGTCTTCACCGCCGCCGCTAAAGTCAACTGCCAGGCCGCCCTTGCCATTTAGTTGTACTGGCTGCGCCACCACCTCATCATTATACTGCGGTGCTGACTGCATCCGCAAATGGTCAGTAATTTTATTGACCTCGTCATCGGTCACCCACGCGCCCTGGATACGTTTTGGCTTACTCATGCTCGGCGTATACAGCAGCATATCACCCTGGCCAAGCAGTTTCTCGGCACCAATTTGGTCAAGAATGGTCCGCGAGTCAACCTGCGACGCCACGGTAAAGCCGATACGCGCTGGCACGTTCGCCTTGATCAATCCGGTAATTACGTCAACACTTGGCCGCTGCGTTGCCAGGACCAAGTGAATACCCACCGCTCGGGCTTTCTGCGCCAAGCGAACAATCAGCGCCTCGACGTCGCGTGCTGCCACCATCATCAAATCGGCTAGCTCATCAATTACAATAACGATGTACGGCATCGCCCCGTCTTCGTGCTGTTGAATATTGCCATCGGCGTCCGCTACCGGGATTTTTTTAGCTCGCGTGGCTAGCCGTTGATTATACCCTTTAATATCGCGGATCTTCTCCGCCGCCAGTAATTTATAGCGCCGCTCCATCTCATTGACCGCCCATTTCAAGGCCGAAATGGTCTTTTCTGGCTCGGTAATCACTGGGGTTAACAGATGCGGGATATCTTCGTACGGCGCCATTTCCACCTGCTTTGGGTCAACTAAAATCAATTTCATATCGCTCGGGCTGTTGCGATATAGCAAACTGGTCAGTAGGGTATTAATCATCACCGACTTACCAGAACCAGTCTGTCCAGCGATCAACATATGTGGCATTTTGTTGAGCTCACCGACCACTGCTTCACCAGAGATGTCCTTACCAATCGCAAAGCTCAGCGGCTCGCGAGCATGCTTCCACTGCTTAGAATCCAACACGCCATACAGCCGCACATCAGCCGCTCGGCGATTTGGCACCTCAATACCAACGGCTTTTTGCCCAGGAATTGGCGCTTCAATCCGCAAGCTCTGCGCCGCCAGATTCAAAGCAATATTCGTCTCCAGTGCCGTGATGCGTGTCAACTTCACACCACTCGGCGGCCGCAAGGTATACTGCGTCACCTTTGGTCCAATATTTGCGTCTTCCATCTCCACATCAATGTTAAATTCTGCCAAGGTATCATGAATAATCTGCGCATTCTGCCGAATATCACCAGCATCAGCTGGACTTTGCTTCTTCTCCAATAGATCAAGGCTCGGTGCCTGCCAATTCGGGTCGTGTGCCGCCACCAGTGCTGCCTGCTCCTCAGCTGCCTTATCCCGCGCTACACTACCACGCAGACTGCTCAACGGCGATGCCTTTTTATCCTTTGGCGTAACCGGATCGACGGTTGGGACGCCGGCATTCAACTTGATGTCGCTCGATGATTTGGCGCTGGCCGCATCTTCACGAGCCGCCTTCTTCATCACCGCCGCATTGTTATCCTCCTCAGAGTGGTCACGCTTGAACGCCTCGGCTACTTTCTTGATCACTGTGAACGGCGACGTCTGGGTGATAAATAGCGCGGTGATGACGATGAGCACTACATATATCAACGCAGCGATGCCCGGGTCAACCATGGCACTCATCGCCCGATTGGCCGTATCACCGATAAATCCACCAGCATTTGGGCGGGTTGGTGTCTTTAATAATCCAAACAAACCAGACAACCACACCACCTCGAGGATGGCTGCTAATTTCATCGCCAGCGGCAACCGATTATTCTCCGCGCGGAAAATCTCCACAGCAATATATATCAGCAAAACTGGCAGTCCATACATCGCGTAACCAAGCATGCTCAGGGTCGCCTTATGTAGCCACTCCAGCACCGGACCACCAACACCAAACCACGCCACCACCAGAAGAAGCGACAACACGACGAGCAGTACCGCGCCGACTTGCGCCCAAAAGCCGCTCGGCACATCATGTTTTGGAGCGGTGGAAACTGATTTCTTGCGGGTAGATTTTCGTTTTTTTGGCATACCTGTTTTTATTATATCACTTTACCGACGTTCACATTGTAGCATATTTTACAACAAATAGCAAGTGTTGGCTAGTATGCGCGCACTCGGCCGACCTCTCGCGCCTTGGTGTCATTTGCCTCGGTGTCTGGCACCTGGCGGCGCGGGAAGCGGCGGCGCGGCATAGTTGGCAGAGTCATTTTTGGCTCCGCCGCCGAGTTAGTCACAACCTTTTTACTGCGTGCCGGTGCTTTTGCGGTAGAAGTACTCGAGGTAGCGGCTGATTTTACTGTCTTCAAGCCACCCACTTCGTTAATCACCGGGATAACAATCGGTGTCCGACGCGTCTGGTCATACAAAATATGCGTAACTTCGTCCTTGATTTCCTTTTTCACCACGTCAAGGTCGTACTTACCAGCAAAACTGCGCGCTGCCTTCTGTTTCAAATACTGACGAATCATATTCATCAATTCCTCGGAATCACGCAGATAGATGAAACCGCGGGAAATAATGTCTGGGCTGGTCAGTAACCGACCGGTGCCGCGTTGCACCGTCAATACCACCACGAACATTCCCTCTTGAGACATATGAATGCGGTCTTTCAGTACCACCTCGGATACAATAGCACCCGTATCATCATACATCACGCCGCCAACTTGAATTCGACCGGCTTTCTTGGCTTGGCGTTCAATATCAATTTCAATAATGTCACCAGCGTCACACACAAAGATATTCTTCCTCGGAATACCACACTCTTTCTCTGCCAGCCGCGCATTGTGCACCAGCATGTGGAATTCACCGTGAATTGGCATATAGTATGTTGGGTTCAAGGCATTAATCAGCTTAATGTGATCGTCGTAGTAACCATGACCCGACAAGTGCAGCGGCCCAATCCCCGTCAAGTGCGTCTTGCCATTCTGAATCACATCAGAGCCCTCGCGCATTAAGCCATCGACTGTTCGCACCACGTTTTTCTCATTGCCCGGAATCGGATTAGAGCTAAACACCACCACGTCAGAGCCTTTGATCTTCATGTATTTATGCGCGCCAGTCGCCATACGGCTTAGCACGGCATTAAACTCACCCTGCGAGCCAGTACAAACCACGGTAATCTGGCTATCCGGCAGCTTGATGATATCTTCCATCTTCATGACGGTATTTTTCGGGATCTTAATGGTTCCTGAGCGCAGCGCCACTTCCAAGTTCTGAATCATCGAAAATCCGGCAAACGCCACCTTACGCCCATGCTTATGCGCTTCTTCCAAAATTAATTGCAAACGGTGCACCTGCGAAGAGAAACAACTTAAAATCACTCGGCTATTACTGAATTTATCCATCACCTGGCCGATGGAATATTGAATATCAAACTCAGTGTGAGTGTGCGTACCGGCCGATTCACAGTTGGTCGATTCGTTCATGAACATCAACACGCCTTCTTTGGACGCCACTTCAGTCATCCGTTTGAGGTCGAACTTCTGACCATCAACCGGACTTTCCTCAAATCGCCAGTCACCAGAGTCAATCACCACGCCCAGCGGCGTCCGAATCACCACCGCCGTTGAATCTGGAATCGAGTGATTCACCCGCACCAATTCTACCGAAAAGTGCTTCGACACCTGAACAACTTCGTGGCTCAATGGGTCCATCACCCGAAAGTCCGGCTGGAAATCAGTATCCGCGTCAGCCAGCGACTTATCTAGCATGCCGATGGTAAATTTCGATGCATAGACCGGTGCTGGAATCCGGTGGATAAAGTGCCGGAATGAACCAATGTGATCAAGGTGCCCGTGGGTGAACACATGCGCCTTGATTTTATGTTTATTTTCCTCCAGCCAGGTGATATCTGGCGTGATGTAATTAATACCTGGATAATCGCTGCCCGGAAACAGGAAACCCATGTCCACAATGATAATCTCATCGTCATACTCAATGGCGTTCATGTTTTTACCAATACCCATTTCGCCGACACCGCCGATTGGGATAATCCTCAACTTCGGTTTGCCGCCGCGAGTGCGTTTTGGCTGCATTTTGGCGCTAAATTGCTCGCCGCCATAGCCGTTGTAAACTGATTTGTTGACCGGAATATCGATCACGTGCTGCGATGCCCTGAGATTAACGTTCTCACTCGTGCGCCGCTGCGCCCGAAACACCTCACCCTTGCGAGTAGTAGTGCTATTCATCACCGCTGTGTTACTTTTTTTTGTAGCTGGTCGTTTTGACTGATCATCGCCCTTCGGCGTCGCAAGTCGTCTCTGGCCCATGCGTATTGTTCTCCTTTTATAAAAATAAATACCTTGCAAAATTAGAATGACAGGCGATAGACATGGGGGCAACGTACGACAAATCTATCCCCTAACAATTGCGTTCATTATAGCACGGGGCGCCAGCTCTTGTCAAAAATAGCTCAGGCGCTCGCCTGGACGGCCAATTGCGCCGCCCGCACAAAATCGTCAATTAACGTCTGCCGCAACGCCCCGTTATACAGCGCCGCTGCCGGATGATACAGCGGAATCACCAAGAACTTCAAACCGTTGAACTGTGCCCAGCGCGGATTGCCATGATCACGCGAGATCGCCAAGTCAGGAATAAATGCCATGCCGCTATGCCGACCCAATGTGATGACTACCTTTGGTTGAATAATTTGCAATTGGCGCATCAAATACGGCCAAAAAGCGCGCTTCTCCTCCGGCAGCGGGTCACGATTGTTTGGCGGCCGATATTTAACGATATTGGTGATATAGACATCTTGACGACGTAACTGGGCTGCGGCTAACATCTCGTCAAGAAATGTACCAGCTGCCCCAACGAATGGTTTGCCCTGAAGATCTTCGTTTTTTCCTGGCGCTTCACCGATAAATACAATGTCTGCGTCAGCTCGGCCATCACCCATCACCAGCTGTGTCGCCTGCTCTGCTAGATCATGACAAACATCATGAGTGATAATCTCTGCCGCCAAAACCTCCAGTTGCGCTGCCTCATCCATATTTCTATTATACAAAACACCTCGTCACTATGCGAGGTGTTTTGCTTGATGCTGAGGCGAAAATTACTTTTCAGCTTTTTCTTTCACTAAGTTGATGAATTCTCGCTCGTGTTTCTGTAGGTTTGACTCTTGAATCTTTTTAGCAAAGCCGGCCAGTGGATTTGAGCTACCCGACGGTAGACGCGGTACCCGAGTAGTGTAGTCTTTATTAGCGCGTGCCACGAAGTAATCACCCAGCAACTTGTAATACTCTTTCATTTGCTTGCCAAAGTCCTGTGCTTCTTTCTGTTCTGATTTGGCAACGTTATCGAGCAGCTTATAGCAGTCGCTCATCTTTTCATCGTAGAGCTTCTTTACTTCGTCTCCTGACTTACCGACATAGCCGAAGAAGCTTGGTGCGCACTTCTTAGAAAAGTCCTTCATATCTCCTATCAGACTGGCAATGGCAAGCAAATTCGGGCGTACTTTTTCGTAGGCAGTCTTATATTCACCGAAAGATTTTTTGGTCTCCTCGTCGCGCATAATCTTTGATGCATCAAGTTTTTTCATCATTGTATCAGCACGCTCCACCGCCTCTTCAATCAGCTTCTTTGCGTTATCAGCATTCGACGACTTGAGTGCCGAGTTGAGGCTGTTGCCGTCAAACTCTTTCATGGCCTTAGCAGCTTCTTGGTAATCAGCCTTTGATGGCCCACCAAGGAATATAACTGCCAACACGATACCAACGACAATGACTATCAAACCAATTGAGCCACCGATGATACCCCATAGCGCACCCTTGCTCAAGCCCTTTTTGGGCTGCATTGGCACACCCTGCTGCAGCGGCTGCTGCGATTGTGGAGCCGATGGTACTGGCTGTGGTACTACTGGAGCAGCCTGCTCATTTGCTGCTGGCGGTGTTGCTGTCGGTTGTGGTACGTTTTTATTATTCTTATCGTCCATAATCCCCCTCAATTAGTCTTATATTCTCCTATTGTAGCGTACTTTGCTAAAAAGCAAAAGTTACAACCCGATCATCGTCAAGTTAATCTTACCGCGCTCATCGATGCCAGTGATTTTCACGCGAACGGTTTGTCCTTCCTTGACCACATCAGTCACCTTAGCCACGCGATGATCGGCCAGCTTCGAGATGTGCACCATCCCGTCAACTCCCGGCAGAATATTCACGAAGGCTCCGAAATCTTTGATGCTGACCACCTTGCCCTCATAGATTTTGCCAACTTCCGGCTCCTCAACCAGGCTCTTGATCCAATTGAGAGCTTTCTCGATCGATTCGCCATTCGGGCTGGCGATGGTGATCAAGCCGTCTTCCTTAATATCAACCTCGGCGCCAGTCTCGCTGGTGATCTTGTTAATCACCTCGCCGCCCTTGCCAATGACCGCGCCGATTTTATCTGGGTCAATTTTTAGCTTTTCAATCCGCGGCGCGTATGGGCTGAGTGCTTCGCGCGGCGCTGGCAAAATACTTAGCATATGGTCAAGGATAAATGCCCGGCCAGCCTTACTCTGCTCAATCGCTTGGCGCAGCACTGCCACCGGCAAACCATGCACCTTCATATCCATCTGCAGCGCCGTGATGCCCTTGGCTGTACCAGTCACCTTGAAGTCCATGTCACCGGCAAAGTCCTCGGCATCGGCAATATCGCTCAATACGTACGGTATATCACCGTCCATCATCAGACCCATGGCGATACCGCTAACTGGTGCCGAGAGAGGCACGCCAGCATCCATCAACGCCAGACAGCTCGAACAGGTCGCTGCCATCGACGTCGAACCGTTCTGGCTCATAATTTCGGTAACGCTGCGAATGGCGTACGGGAAGTCTTCTTCGCTCGGCAACACCGGCGTCAAGGCTCGCTCCGCGAGATATCCGTGGCCAATTTCGCGCCGGCCCGGGCTGCCCATCCGCTTAACCTCGCCAACCGTATAGCCCGGCGCATTGTAATGATGCATGTAGCGCCGTTCGCCGTCGTTGACCTCCATAGTATCAACCAGCTGCGCGTAACTCAACGGCGCTAAAGTCACGATATTCATACCTTGAGTCACGCCGCGGGTAAACAGGCTCGAGCCGTGTGCTCGCGGCAGCAAACCAACTTCTGAGCTGAGCGGGCGAATTTCCGTCAAAGCGCGGCCGTCTGGGCGCTTACTGTCCTCAACGACACCGCGGCGAACGTCTTTGTGCAATGCCAGCGTGAACGCCTCGTCATAATCATTGCGAACTTCGTTATATTCTTCTTCGCCTATGCCAAGTTTTTCGGCCATCGCTTCATGAAATTCAGCACGAATATCGCGAATCATTTCGTTGCGCTCCGGATATGGTCGGCGAATTTTCTCGCCCAGCTTGCCATCAACCCACGCATCAGCCGTCTGCTGAATTGCTTCATCAGGTAAAACTAATTCATATTCTTGTGCGGCTGGCGCCACTTTGGCTGCCAACTCTCGCTGCACCTGAATCGCTGGCTGCATCATCTGGTGCGCCCACGCCATCGCGTCGACGATCACCTCTTCTGATACTTCCTTGGCGCCGGCCTCCACCATGGTGATGCCACTCTCGATGCCAGCCACTACCAGGTCAAGATCAGACTGCTCGCGCTCTTCCGGTGTCAAAAAGGCCTTAAACTCGCCGTTCACACGACCCACCCGCAGGCCCGCCACCGGCCCGTCAAACGGCGTGCCGGTCAGCATCAAGGCACTCGACGCTGCAATCATCGCCACCACGTCCGGGCGGAAATCCGGATCCATGCTTAAGACTGTCGCCACTACTTGCACTTCTTGGCGGTAGCCCTTTGGAAACAGCGGCCGAATCGGACGGTCGATCAACCGGCCGATCAGCACCGCCTCGTCGCTCGGCCGACCCTCGCGCTTAATAAACCGCGAGCCAGAAATTTTACCCGCCGCATAAAACCGCTCTTCATAATCAATCGACAGCGGGAAATAATCTAGCTGCACCGGCCGGCTGCCCACCTGAGCACTGCCCAAAACCACCGTATCGCCGTAACGCACCAGCACACTACCGGTCGTCCGGAAGCCGACCCGGTTGACCTCCAGCGTCAACGGCCGCCCGCATAATTCCGTCGTAACCGAAAAAATCTCCTTACCACTTGGATTAATAATTGCCATAGATCCTCTCTTTCTCGCAAAGACAGTAACAGGTGTACGCATGCTGGTTTACTATCAACACACCACACATCCATCACCGTCTGCGGGTTATACTTCGTACTATTTATTATATCACAGCGCCGCACGCTTTAGAGGAAGCCAGCCTGGTGAAACTCGCTCTGAATACTACCAAAAACTTCACTGACACCAGAGAGCGCTTCATCTGTCGGCAAAAGCCACTGTAACCCATGCCCCCCTCGATGACTAATAGCAAAGCCTCCACACCCGGTGCTAGCGTATATCTCTCATAGTTCTGCTCGCTACCATGCGAAACGTGTGGTGGCCGTTCCAACTCTGGCACGAAAGACAAAGCAATTACGCCTGGAGCACACTGCTCGATATATTTCAAAAAATTATTATCCGTTCGCATAGCTACAGCCACCCGCGCTACAGTCCACGTCGCATTCATTTCAGCTACCGTGAGACTTGGCTGGCCAGTTTGGAGCGAGAGATGAATTCCCACTTCAACTTGTGAATCATCACCACGGACCGGCACCATCCCAGATCCCATATAAAAATTGGCCTTACCATTTTTCACCACTGCTTCTCCGGTCATAAATCCATACCCCTTCCCACCAGTACGCGATGCTGAGGCTGGCGGTGGTAGCGCTAATGGCTCACGACCAGTAAATACAGGAGTCGTAGGTACTTCTCTGATACATCGCAGGAACATACCGTACACCGCATCATATATCTCATACGCCCCATCAAGGTCAAGCTTCGGAGCATTCGTCTCTACCGATGGCTTCGGCTGATTTTTATCACTACCGTCACTCGCTAGCAGCTCGCCACCTATCAGCACAGCCGACGCACCAACCGCACCACATAACAGACCACGCCGGCTTATCTTTGGTGGCTCTGTATTCATATTTCTTACCATACCGAACTCCTATTTGCACAAATACTCATGCGCACTTGAGCACTCAGCCGCAATAACATCTTGTTGAGTAACCGTACGCAGTGCCAGCTCATAGAGTATAAACATTGCCTCCTTAAGATCGTTAAGGTGCTCCTCACCAGCTGCTGACTCCAAGGCAGCAAGTTTGTGACTATCAATCATGGTATCCTCAAATAACATCCCGAATAGCTGCTGAACCGATGCGAGGAGTTCTCCTCCTGTTTCTTTGAGCAGTTTTCGCGGTGGTTTATTCAGGACCGTTGGCCCCAGCAAGTCACCCTTAAACATTTCATCCGGAAAAAGTACTGCCAAAAATTATTAACAAATTTACTCGGCAGTTTTTCAGGCGTATCAGAGTCGTCTTGCGACGGATTTACTCGCGGTGGATCCATGCCGTTTTTCCAAAAGTCATCCGCATCTGTAAATCTTGAGTTATGATCATTAGCGCGTAACTCTGATTCTAGCTGCCCCTCGATATGCACTAAGTCACTGCTCAACCATTCACCAGACGGACCAATCTGCTCCCTAACAGCAATCATAATATCGCTAATATTCGCAACTTGGTCAGCCACATCTGGCGGTAATTTATCAGCCCGCGGTGCGTATTCACTCATAATCTGTAATTTAGCATAAAAACTATAAAAAGTCAATTTAATACCCCTAAATAGATCAACCCACTCCGATAAGGCAACAACCCATACTGCCAGAAAAACCCGCCCATGCTACAATTAACAAGTGAAGCAGATAACCCACGCCAGAAACCGCCGCCGATGGCTCAGTATAAATCTGGCTATTATCATGCTCGCCGGTGGCGGCTACACACTCATCACGGCGTTTAGTCCATTCTTTCGCGCTCAGCTCATTAACCCAACGCGCAACGAAACCACCCAGCTTCTCGCCGCTACGCCAGAAACCAGCATCACCGAGGATCGTCTCTATATTCCCAAAATTGATATTAATGTGCCGTACGCTACTGGCGGCGCCGAAACTATGGAGCGAGGTGCATGGTGGCGTCGGCCAGAGAATGGCAATCCAGTCGACGGCGGCAACTTCGTCTTGTCGGCCCATCGATTTATCATGGGCCTGACGCCGCAGCAAACCATCCAAAAATCACCATTCTACAATATTGATAAACTACGCATTGGCGATGAAATAATCATTGACTACCGTGGCAGGCGCTATACCTACGTCATATCCCGGCTATTTGATGTCAAGCCGGATGCCGTTCACATCGAAAACCGAACCAACAAGCCACAGCTTACCCTCTATTCATGCACGCTTGGCGGCGCAGCCGACGGCCGGACGGTTTTTGTAGCTACGCCACGTTAAATCAAAATATCCACCTCGTGATATATCAAGGTGGATATCCGTACAACTACCGAGGCGCGACTATTTACGCAGACCCAGGGCAGCCACAACCGCTTTATAACTCTCAAAATCAGTTCGCTCCAGGTATTTGAGCAGGCGCTTACGCTTGCCAACCATCTGGATTAAGCCACGGCGTGCCATGAAGTCGTGCTTATTCGCCTTCAGGTGCTTTGTGACCTCTTTGATACGAGCCGTCAAGATCGACACCTGCGCCTGCGGGCTGCCAACGTCGTCCTTGTTGACCTGAGTCAAAGCAATTGCTTTCGCTTTATCGTCTTTGCTAATCATAGCCTCGTCATTATACCAATGCTACGCTAAAAACGCAAATCAGCTGCACTACTAAAAGGTCTGCACGTAGTTATAAGCTGGTCTACCCGTAGTCGGCACAGCTGCACCCGGAATGTTGCAGGTCGCCTTGACCGCATTAACCTGAGCCGACTCCTGCGGCTTGGCGGAATTAAGGGCCGCAAATACCGCAATACCTGTTATCTTACCAGAGGTATCTTTGCATGGATACCAGACAAAAATATCGTCTGGACTAGACGCGTTCTTGCTGCTGACACCCTCACGATACCCCGGCTGGATATACTGTGGTACAAGCGAGTCAACGCTATTAGCGTTGTTGAACGTCCCCTGTCCTGACGGCAGCGTTCGCTTCTGTGTATCATATATCTGCAGCGCGTCCCCAGCGATCTTGACGATGGAACGGATCTTGGTATCGGTAGCGTCCTGGCGCACGCCCGAATACGCCACAATACCGATGGTTGCCAAAATCGCGATCACGACCATCACAATTAATAGTTCAACGATTGTAAAACCTGTCTGCCTACCCATGCTTTGATAATAGCACTTCAAGACGAAATCCCAAAATCCGCTAATGGTTTTGCCTGAGCGACGTCATATTCAGCGATAGCCTGGCGGCGCAGCTGGTGGCAGTAGGCCCCTGTTCCCAGCTTCTGACCAATATCAACCGCTAGGCTCCGAATGTACGTACCGCTCGAAACATGCGCTCGAATCACCAGACGAGGATACTCATACGCGACAAGCTCCAGGGCATAGATCGACACGGTGCGCTCTGGCATATCGACCGACTGACCCTGACGTGCCAGCTGATAGGCCCGACGGCCATTGATCTTGATGGCGCTAAATATCGGTGGGCGCTGTTTAATTTCACCCACTAATGTACTGAGTACCGCTTCAACCTCACTGCGAGGCGGCTGCCGCTCCGACACGCGAGTCAGTTCACCCTCAGGATCACCGGTCGTCGACGTCTCGCCAAGCATGATTTCTGCTTCATACCACTTATCAAGCTTCGTAAAGGTATCAGCCTCACGGCACTTCTTGCCCGTCACGATAATCATCAGTCCCGTAGCGAACGGATCGAGCGTACCAGTATGGCCAACTTTCACTTTCTTGCCCGCCGCCTGGCTGAGCACTCGCCGCAACCGCGCTACTACCCCAAAACTCGTCATGCCAGCCGGCTTATCAATGAGCAGCACCTCGTCCATGGGCTATTTTTGCCCCGGGATCTGGAACTGGGACGGATTAAAGGTGCGCGGCGGCGCCGGGGCGGATGGCGCTGAAGGCGATGTGTTCAACGCTGGCAGTCCACCATCGGCAGCACCGACCGGAGCTGGTGGCAGCGGTGGCAAGCCTGATCCTGAAAAGTCAGAGAAATCAGGCAGCGGTGGCAAGCCATGCATCACATTAGACTCAATATCAGCGAGCGTAGCCGGAGCAGACGACACTGTCGGTAGCGGCGAAGATGAAACTACCGGAGCGGGCGAAGCCGCAGATTCAAGCGGCGGTGCAGCAGCCAGCGCCTCGGTAATTGCCGCGCGGGCGTCGCGCTCAGAATCTGGTAGCGATGGCAGCGAGGTAGATTGAGTCTGCTTGTCAGCCAGCGCCTGCGTCTCCTCTTTTAGCGCGGCAATGACCGCTTCGTCTTTATTGGTGGTCGCAAACGGGTCAACGCTCGGCGGTTCATCAGACTTCCCCATGGCGGCATTCAACGGCGATTCGCCGAGGGCCGGCCGCGACGCACCGACGTAGGTGCCGTGATGCAAGATAGTCTTGTTTTGATCAGTGTCAAGATCGCGGCGCTTATCCTCAGCCGCCCGCTCCGTCGTTGCGTTCAACGTTCCACCTAGTAGTGGCGTGGCCGTTTCTGGCTCAGCCGACACCGACGCACTGATTGGTTGCGATGTCGATGGCGCACTGCTCCGTCCGCTCGTCACTGACGCCGCTCGAAGGCGATCAAGCTGCGCCGTAGCCACACGAGCCGCTGCATCCTGCTCTTCGGCCCGAGTCTGCTTGGCCACATCATCAAGGCTACCCCGCCGCTCATGGCTGATTGACAACGCGCCATCATCTCTTTTTGACTCAGCCGGCTTTGAGCGTTTTCCCCGCTCGACCTTAAAATTAGCACCATCCTGGCCGTCATTATCGTGCATCTCATCATCAGCTGCATCGGCCGCTTGCTTTGATTGCTCTAGCTCTGAGTGCTCCTCGGCTTTAATCGCCTGCCCCTCGGCCAACTTAGTAGCAATCAATTGCTGGTTCGCGCCAACCGCCATCAGCTCTGCCGCCAACGTCATCACCCGCGACGAGGTTAGGTTATTACTGAACCGCTCCGTCGCCGCCACAACACCGGTCAGCAGTGCTGTTGCGATCTGCTCATCCATGGTCACTTTCGGTGTTCGTAACTCATCAATCAGGTCAACCAGCATCTCGCTCACGCCTGATGCCTTATCATCATGCCAATCAACCGTCCCGAGACTACTCCTCACCATACCAGCAGTCACCGTCGACACCACCGCATCATGCAAAATCTTGCCATGGGCCGTCAGCGCCTTGTCGAGATGATCCTGACTCTCAACGTTCAATGCGAGCACCAATTCAATGTTATAATCGCCCTGCGAAAACTCTAAATCAGCCTCGGTAATTGTCGCCCGGTACGGCGTGATAAAAATCTTCACCGCATCATCAACCACCTTGTAGCGCAGATGATCAGCCTTTTCCTTATCAAGCGCGATGATAAAATCACGCAGGCTGTCCGCCGTGGCCTCAAACGTCTCATCCGGCTCGAGGAATGAAATCGCCGGCGGAATTTTACCACTAAAAACAGCCGTAGCATGCTTGCCCAGTTTATTTAGGAAAATTGTCAGCCCCAGCGCTGCCGACAGCTCGTCCACCGATGGGTCAGCGCTCACCGTCACCAAGATATTAGTCACATCTTTGATGCTCTGAATGATCTGCTGCTTTTGTGACTGGCTCGCCATTGTTGTGTCCCTGTTTATTTTTGTTTATACCGTTGAATCACATTATACATAAGCATTTCAGGAAAGTCAATAGATTATCGTCAATACGAACCACTCTTTACTTTTATTGGGTTTTTCTGTATAATCCATCCTTGATTAGCGAAACAAATTTATAGAGGTAAAGGAAATCTATGCCAATCATCAAATCCGCCATCAAACGGGCCAAACAAACCCTAAAGCGCCGCGAACGCAATATCGGCATCAAGCGCGACATCAAGTCAGCCGTCAAAGCTTTCATGGCTGAGCCGAGTACTGAGGCGCTAGCCGCTGCTCACAGTGAGCTTGACACCGCTGTCAAGAAGAACCTGCTCAAGAAAAATACTGCTGCCCGACGCAAGAGCGCTCTCTCAGCTATCGCTAAAAAGGCCGGCGTGAAGCTTGAAGCGACCAAAAAATCAACTGCCAAAGCCCCAGTAAAGACGGCGGCAAAAACCACCGCGAAATCAACCACCGTCAAAAAGCCAGCTGCGAAAAAGCCAGCTGCCAAAGAGGCTAACTAGCTATTCACGTCTGCATAAATAACACTCCCGTCGGTTGGCGGGAGTATTTTACTATGTTATATGCCTGGCAATATCAATCAGCGCCGCCTCAACCAACAGCCACGGCGACACGCGGGTCGTTTTCATATGTTCATCAGCCTGCGCCAAGGCAGGGTTAATTACCGCGAGCTGCGCCGGTGTCGTCCGCGCTGCATACGGCGCTACCTTTC
Organism: Candidatus Saccharibacteria bacterium oral taxon 488; assembly: GCA_013100825.1. Taxonomy (NCBI): domain Bacteria; phylum Candidatus Saccharimonadota; species Candidatus Saccharibacteria bacterium oral taxon 488. The sequence goes on along the minus strand of CP040001.1, from coordinate 80,910 downwards.
GCAGTGCATACGGATGGGCCGCAAAATCACGAGCCACCGCCCCCATGTCACCGCCAGATAGCACCAGCGCGTTCAGCTGCACCAATTGTGAAACCAATAGCCCCAGCGTCTGGTACGCCCCATCATCACCGCTCTCCGCCTCGAGATAGGCAATGATCGCGTGCACTTTTCCCCGGTCGCCATCCAGCATTGCCGCAAACAACTCAAACGCACTTTCAACCGGAGCCAGCGGCACCAGTGCATCGATTAGCTCATCATTCAATTCACCGGCCAACGCCAACTGCTGCAACACCAGATCAAGTCGCAGTTGATCAAACCCCAGCCGATCGATCAACGTTGTTGCCTGTGCCGCTGTCAACACTGCCCCATGCACCTTGGCTCGCTCAATACACCACGCACTTAGCTGCGGCTTTTGACGTTCAGTGAAATGAGCGCATTTCCTTACCTCGGCATGGCTTTGCAGCCACTTATACGTCTTTGTGCGCTTGTCGAGTTTTGTCTCCAGAAGGACAACCGTGGTTGCCGTATCACCCAGTAGCTCCGGCAAATCACGCCACAGAGCCACATTCTGACTCGCATCAGTAATGACCACTGCTTGCTTGACGGCGAACAAACTTTGCCCCATCACCACCTCACAGACCTCGGTGGCCGTCAGCTCTTCACCGTCGCGCCGCACCACCTCCATATCACCAACCAGCGCCGCAAGCGCCGCCCGTTTCTCAAATTCGTTGTCGCCGTAGAGGAGATAGATCACGACCTAATTATACCAAATACCCCCTAGGCAATAGCTTTTGGTATACTGATTTATTCTTCCGCGTTATTCGGCTTTTGCATAATCTCTTTATATATAGCTATCAGCGTAGTTATTTGCTCATCAGATAAGCCAATTCTTTTCAAGTCCGCCATATAATTTGAGTATAAGAACCCCTCTTTGTGATCCTGACCGCCCATCTCTTCTATTATTGCAAGGCTGGACACATTGTTTGCCACAGACACCATCTGATCATCAGAGAGTCCACCACCAGTCTCCATAAATATGCCGTCAAGAAGCTCGAGAAATTCAGCATCCTGATCACGTGTCTTATTGGCGGCAGCTTGAGCATTCATTGCCCGCTCTACCTGTTCTGGTGAAACATCCTCACCACCAAGTGCTTCATTGAGAAAACTAAACCAAGGCGAGCGGACCGTCTCCTTAAGGTCAAGCAGACGCTCTGTGATCACGGCTATTTTCCTCATTGGTTCAATCGTATCACCTGTTATTGTACGAGGGGCCATTTCAACTAACGACACGCCTATCGCGGATCTCTCCATCAAGACACGCTCAAGAATTTGATACATTATTACTTGTCGAGCGGTTGTCCTCTTTAGTTCTGGATCACCATTGCAATGGCCTTCATAATCTGATAAATCCAACGTGCTAAAATCATTACTTTCTAGGCGTCGTAGACCAATATTAAGAACGCCCCTCCCTCGCTCAAGCAGCTCTTCTCCACTCAATCCTGGCCGATAAATTGTGTCCACTTCATGCTTGTCTAGCATGCCATTGACCTTCAGCCGAGCCTCTCTAAGTCCGGAGACTGTCTCTTCTCCTTCCCCCATCGCTATCAGGTATTTTACCCACTCTTGATCTAAATTAGCCCTTGGCCGATCAAATTCACCATGTAATGGAGGCTCTCCTCTTGTCATAATAATGCATTTTACACTATAAACCACTATTTGTCAAATATCGGTGGTTTCTGGCAGACCGGACACACATGCGTGCCGCGGCCGCCGACTTTTAGCTTGATGATTTCTTGGTCGGGGTGGCGATGGCAGGCTTGACCTTCGCGGCGAAACACATGAGCAAATGTTAGATAATTCCCTTTTCGGCCCTCGGCATCAACATAATTTTTATCGGTTGAGCCGCCTTGATCAATACTGAGCTGCAAGACGCGCCGCAGCTCAGTAAATAATGTGTTCAACTGCTGATCGCTAACATTTTTTACCCGCGTTTGCGGATGAATCTGTGCTGCCCACAGCGCCTCGTCAGCATAAATATTACCAACCCCGGCGATCACCGCTTGGTCAAGCAATGCTGGCTTAATCATCGAATTCTGGCGGCGGCGAATCCGCTGGATAAAATCCTCGGCACGCGTCTGAGGATCAAGCGGTTCCGGCCCAACTTTTTGCATGAACGGCAGGTTTTTTACTTCATCAGTCGGCAGCAATTTTACCCAACCAAACTTGCGCTGATCGTTAAAAAACAGCCGCGACCCATCGGTAAACTCAATTTGCACCCGCGTTGACCGATCTGGCAGCTCACCAATTAAACTGTCGCTTGGATGCCCGCCAGCAAAGTCGTCGATCTCGCGAGCGGTATCCGCAGAAAAATTGCGGGCAAGGTTACGTGGGTCCCGAGATCCTTTTGGGGATACCCGAGCGCCATGACGAGAGCTTTGACGAAACACCAACTGCCCCGTCATCTTCAAATGCACCACCAGCGAGTAGCGAGTGTCCAGATCAATCATCAGCACCTTTGCCCGCCGCCGTACCGCCGTCACGCGCGCGCCATATAAAAATTGTTTAACATCAGCCGGCGCATTCGGAAAGCTTTTTGGCGAATCAAATACTGCCGTTCGCGCCACCACTCGGCCCGGCAGTAGCTCCGCCAACCCGCGGCGAACTGTTTCGACTTCGGGAAGTTCCGGCATCAGACGCCCCTAAAATTTGAACAGCGTATCCCGCTGGTACAGCCCGATAGAGGTGGCCATTTTGCTGCCATCAGGGATTTGCTTGATAAACATATCGACAATTTCCTCGACATTGGCAACCGCTGAACCCTTAGAGCCACTGCAATCTGACGTCCATAGTGCCTTGATCGCTGTTCCATTCATCAACAATTCAAATTTGTACACCTTGCCAGTTGCACAAATGCCGCGCAAGTCATTCTGCTCATCGCTCAGCTGTCGCCCCTCCATCATCTTGCGCTTGTCCAGCGCGTACACCAACTCTTCATAGGCCTTGGCGTTATTATTCAGCTGCTTGGTGTTCAGCTGCTTCTCAACATACCCCTCATACGTCGTCATCACCCGCGACGACGGCGCAATGGTTATTTGATACGAACGGAATTTCTCATCAGCGACAATCGGGCCACGCACTGTCAGCCTGACCGCTCGGCTCTCGTCGGTTTGTAGCAAGTCGCTTTTTTTCTGCTCAGTTGTCTCCTGCTGCTGCTTTTGCTCATCGCCACCAAATATCGACCGGCTGATGCTGATAATCGCGACGATTGTCACGATGGTGATAATAATGACTAGTAAAATCGGCACAAACCGAGAAAAGGAATTAAAAGAATTATACGTACGCCTCATGGGGTGATTATACCATAATATTAGATTTTTGCACTAGTCACCAGGAATATCCTACATTATTTAGTACAGTCAGATTAGCATACTAATACCTTAATATTACCTTACTTAGGGCAGTATTTATCTTTTATCTACAGACCAGATACCATCGGATGCTTCTGCAAAAGCATTTTGTCTTTCTATTATTTCGTCTTTACCCCAATCGCTTTTTTTATTTATTAGATCAACTAGATCACCATTCATCTTTAAGTCTGAATCTTTAAAATGACGAATCTTTTCGTTAATTGCTTTATTGCTTGCAGATGAGTTTAACGCACCTTTTAGGATTGTCAAATTACCAAGCATATTAACACAGTTTTTATGATCGGTTTGCGATATATTCCACCCCTTGTTTAACCTCTGGGGCATAATATGCTCAATTGTAACAACTTCTTGAGTAACGCCCTTCTCGCCGCTACTTAACTGATTTTCTATTTGAGTTAAAATGTACCGAACAAGATTTTTATTATTAGATTTTAGGCACAATAAACCAAAATCAGCAATAAACTGCTCTCGTGGAGGTAGAAGTTTATCTTGTTCAATTCTATTCAAAAGCTCCTTATCTAATAAAGTTGCTATTCTTTGTTTATCCCGAGTATCGGACAATTTAAATAGTTCGTTTGAAAATTTAGCATACATTTTTTCAACACGATTTGCTGGTAATTTTGAAACTACAAAATACCTAAATGAAAACCTTTCTATCTGACCAAGCGATCGAGCAAACATCTTAAGACTAATAAATTCTTTATTTCGCTTAGCTGCTATAGACATCAGCCAAACCATATAGCTCTGAGTATTCATAACCCTCAAAGCACGTAATGAATCACTGATAGATTTTGCATATTCTGCTTTTGCTTCTGGGTGCCCAAGAAAATCCCTTATCTCATAAGGCGATCCATTAAATAATACCCGTAAAGATTCCGCGATCTGATACATATCAGAAAGCAATTCCCTATAATTCTTTGTTTCTTTCTTAATTTTCTTGTAAAGCTGACGCTCGCCTATAAACGAGTGGTTTCTTATCCAATAATACCTAATAAACGTATTAATCGTAAACTTTGGAATCCGCAATTCTGTAACTATCTGAATAATATTATCCCACTCTTCAAGTGCTCTTGCTTTTTCTTCTTCTGTTCCTTTTATCTTTTGTAGAAAAAGGTTTTTAAACAAGTCCGAGATAGAAAGATCTACACCACGAGCATTGAACCCCTCAAACACTTCGTAAGCATCGTCCTCATCGTCAAGAATAACCAGCACTAGATTAGTGTCTAGAAGATTCTCAAGTTTTTGTAGCAGCAACTTTTTTCGTTGATTATCATTAGCTTTATTTGCATCGTACGAGTCACGTAACTTATCTTTGAAGTAATCATATGCACGATGAAGATTTTTCTGATCTTCGTTCTTATATTCCTTTTTGATACTTCCTGAAATAATCATGTCAATATAGCATTGCTTCAGACTGCCCGCAACATCTATCTTAAAGATGGCATTATTGCTACCTAATACCTTCTTTTTAATAAATCTTTCCAAAGAAAAATATTCCTCATCACGACCAAACTTTTCGCTCCAAACATCTTTCAAGGCTGTTATAAACACCGAGCTTGTAATAAGACGTTGTTGACCATCCACAACCCCAAAAGAACGTTTTTGTTTTGTCCTACTAACAATGACTGAGCCAAGTAAATAAAGCTGTCCTACTTCTTTACGTTCAATAAAATCATTCCAGAAATTCTCCAATTCGTCTTGACCCCACACATAACTACGTTGATAATGCGGGATCACAAACTGATCATAGTCGCCACTATCGAATAAATTTTGTAATGTTGCTTCACGAGCCTTAAATCCCGACACTAGTCTAACCCTCCCTTTTACAGATTACCCCAATTATACCCCAATTCAACATCAACCTTCAATCGAATTGGCAGTTCTGGGCAAACGCCTTCCATCTCCGCACACATGATGTCGCCAACTCGCTCGGCATCTTCCGGTCGGCACTCCACCAAAATTGAGTCGTGAACCTGCAGGACCGGCTCGGCCAGCCCAGCCAATTTATCCTCCAGCCGAATCATCGCCAGCTTCATCAAATCCGCTTCCGTACCCTGAATCGGCATGTTCATGGCTGCCCGCTCGGCCGCCGAACGCACCATAAAATTGCTCGACTTAACGTCGGGCGTTGGTCGGCGCCGACCAAAATAGGTCTCGACAAAACCCTGTTCACGCGCTTGAACTAAAATTGTGTCCAAATACTGGCGGATTGGCTGGCGTACCGCAAAATAGTGTTCAATAAACTGTTTCGCCTCAGTAAAGGTCATGCCAGTAGCTGCCGCCAGCCCATGCGGACTCATACCATACAGCACGCCAAAGTTGATCACCTTAGCCGCCCGCCGCTGCAATTTTGTCACCTCAGCCATCGGCACACCGTAAGTCTCGGCTGCCGTCTTGGTATGAATATCCACGTCGCTATTAAAATCGTCAATCAATCCCGTGTCACCCGCCAGCACTGCCGCCAGTCGCAGCTCAAATTGTGAATAATCCGCGCCAACAAATACCTTGCCCTGACTGGGCACAAACGCCTGACGAATCTTCCGGCCCAGTTCTGTGCGCACCGGAATATTCTGTAGGTTGGGATTGGTACTACTCAACCGCCCGGTGCTGGTGACGTCTTGATTAAAGGTGGTATGAATCCGCCCGTCCTCTGCCACCAACTTCGGCAGCGCTTCAATGTAGGTACTGATTAGTTTAGTCAGCTCCCGGTACCGCTCAATCAGCTCGATGATTGGGTGCTGGCCGCGCAGTTTATCCAGCTCTTTCTGTCCTGTCGAATAGCCAGTTTTACCTTTTTTGATGCCAGCCGTCGGCAGCTGCAACTTGGTAAATAGCACCTCGGACAGCTGTGCTGGGCTAGCAGCGTTGAATTCACGCCCGGCCATCGTATACATTTGTTGTTCAAGCTGGCTCACCTCCGCCCTCAGCTCCTGGCCCATCTGTTCAAGCAGCGCCGTGTCCAGCTTCATGCCGCGCTTTTCCATCTGAAACAGCGGCCAAATCACCGGAAAATCAAACTCGCGAAGCACCCCGGCAATCTGCTGATGGGTCGCCATATAATCCTGCTGCTGATGGTAAATCTGGCGGAGTCGCGCCAACTGTCGCAACGCGGAATTATCCTCAGAAAAATCGCCCGCCAGTGCCGCCAAACGACGGTCGCGCCTCAGCGGATCGATCAAAAACGCCGCCTGCCCAACATCCCAGACCTCATGAAAACGCACCGCCACGTCATGGGTGTCCAGTGCATGATACAACTCCTTGACATCCACCGCGATCACCACACCCTGCGCCAGCAATTGCCAAACATGTTGACCAATCTCAATCATCTTCGCCCGCCACGCCACGCCAGGCTTGGAATTGATATAGACCGTGTCCGGCTCTGATGGATCAATATAGATAATATTTTCTGACTCAAACAGCGGCTCAGCCGGCAAATTTTCAACACGTGGTAACTCCAGCTCCGCCGTCTCCACTGCCTCATCCGCCACCTGCATTGTCTTTGGCAACCGCCCGATCAGCGAATGAAACTCCAATTTCCGCAAAATCTCCGCCACCCGCGCAAAGTCACAGTCATTGACATCCGCCACTTCCCAATCCAGCTCTACTGGCGCGTCTGTCCAAATTTCCGCCACTTGCTTGGTCAAATACGCCGACTCGCGGCCCGCTTCTAGCTTTGCCCGCAGAGCGCCTGTTTGCTCATCCACGTGCGCGTACACGCCGTCCAGCGTGTCATATGCTTGCAATAATTTCACCGCAGTTTTTTCACCAACGCCCGGCACACCCGGCAAATTATCACTGGAGTCACCCTTCAGCGCCTTCAAATCCAAAAACTGATCTGTCCGAATGCCATATTTTTGTTCAAAATATTCCGCCGTAAATTCCTCGATGTTCCTCAGACCATTTTTCATGGCGTAGACTTTAGTCAGCGGCGACACCAATTGCAACGCATCCAAATCCGACGTCAGCAGACAGGTTTGCACGCCGCGCGCCTCCGCTTGCCTGGCAAACGCACCCATGATATCGTCCGCCTCATAATCATCCAGTTCATACAGCGGCCAGCCAAAGGCATCCAAAAGTTCCATCAAAATCGGAATTTGCTGATAAAAATCATCGGGCGCTGGCTTGCGACCCGCCTTGTACTCTGGGTATAATTCCCGCCGCTTACGGATGTTAGTGCCGCGCTTGTCCCATGCCACCGCCACGTAGTCCGGCTCCAATTTCTTGATCAGCTCAATTGCCAAACTCACAAATCCATACACGCCACCGGTCGGCGTACCATTCGCCGTACTGAGACCTGGCATGGCATAATACCCTCGGTAAAACACTGATTTTCCGTCGATGACCGCCAAACGCTTCATATACTCAGTATAGCAAATTTGCTATACTAACAACATGACACAACCACATGCAAACATTATCGCCCTCGTCGGTCTGGCTGGTAGCGGCAAAAGTTCGGCGGTCGAATATTTCACCAAAAAGGGTATTCCGAAAATCTATTTTGGCGGCATCATCTACAAGGCCATGGAAGAGGCCGGCATTGAACCAACGTGGGATAATCAGCAAAAATTCCGTGAGGAAATTCGCCGACGCGAAGGCAAAGATTTCGTGGTCAAGCGCGTCGTTAAATCCGCGCATGACTTGATTGACGCTGGCCAAAAACTGATCGTCCTGGACGGCTTGTATACCTGGAGTGAATATAAAATTCTCAAGCACGAATTCCCTGGCCAAATGTCCGTCATCGCCGTTGTCACGCCAAAACACCTGCGTTATCAACGTATGGCCAAACGCCCTGAGCGACCGATGCAACCACGCGAAGTTGACCAACGCGATTGGTCGGAAATTGAAAACCTGGAAAAAGGCGGACCAATTGCCATCGCCGATTATTTTGTGATGAACGACCACGGACTGGACGAGCTATACGCGCAGCTAGAAGCCGTCACTCACCACGAACATTTTTGTAAGGCGCCTGAGCAGTGCTGAGTCACAACGCATCAAAAAAGCCAGACATATCCGCCTGGCCTTTTTATTATCGCCCGTCAATCTAACTCAGATATTCGTACAATTTCTTGGCGTCTTTGTGCTTCCGCAGTTTCGCCAAAGCCTTCGCTTCAATCTGGCGAATTCGTTCGCGCGTCACAGCAAATTGCTGGCCGACTTCCTCGAGCGTATGGCTTTTGCCACCATTATCCAGCCCAAACCGCATGCGCACAATTTTTTGCTCGCGATCAGACAGGCTCGACAGCACCTCGGCGACCTTTTCTTTCAGCAGCTGATTGGTCGCTGACTCTTCTGGCGAAATTGTATCTTCATCCTCGATGAAATCACCCAACACCGAATCTTCCTCATCACCATCACGCCCGATACCGGCATCCAAACTCGACGTCTCTTGCCGAATTTTATTGATGTACTCAATTTTTTCCGGCTCCATGTCCATTTCCTTGGACAATTCTTCCATCGTCGGCTCGCGGTTCAGCTCCTGGGTAAGCCGTCGCTGCGTCCGCACCAGCTTGTTAATCGTCTCGATCATGTGCACGGGAATGCGAATCGTCCGCGCCTGATCAGCGATCGCCCGGGTAATCGCCTGGCGAATCCACCACGTCGCGTAGGTCGAAAACTTAAAGCCCTTGTCCGGATCAAACTTCTCCACGGCGCGCAACAAGCCGGTATTACCTTCCTGGATCAAGTCCAGAAAATCCAACCCACGGCCCGAATACCGCTTGGCAATCGACACCACCAAACGCATGTTCGCCTCGGCCATCTTGTCCTTAGCCTTCTTATCGCCCTCGATGATTCGCCGCGCCAGCTCCATTTCCTCATCCGAACTTAACAGCGGGATCTTACCGATCTCACGCAAATACAACCGCACCGAATCGTCCGAAATATCATCCAGATACTGGCCAGCGTTCAACGCCTCGAGATCTTCTATCTCCTCGTCATCATGTACCGCCGTCAAATCTGGCTCGAGTGGATCGTCATTGGTCGGGGTGTATTGCTGGTCGTTGTTCACGCATTCTCCTTAATCAGTGCGTTCAGCTGCTGCCGCAAGGTGCGCGCCTGCGCCTCATCGCTAAGCTCCTCAGCCTCACGCAAATTGTCTAATAGTTGTTGTTTTTTTGTGTCGCGGTGTTTACGTATCAATTGCTTTACCAAACGCGCCATTTCACTGTCCAGAGCCTCCGGCTCCCAGTCCATGTAGCGGCGTTCACTTTTTAACTGTACTATTTTCACATACTGCTCAAATTTTTGCAAGGGACGGGGTAATTTTTCTATGTCAAGTAGCGGCTCAGCCTGCAGCGACGTCACCACTGCTCGAGCTGGCTCGTCCAAGCTTGCCGCCTCGAGCGCCCCAACCCAGCGCCGCGTCGACGGCTGACTAAGCGCTAGACCGACGATGATGTCCGCTAATTCGTCACGAGGTTTACTGGGAGTCGCCTTTTCAATCTTTGGTTGTTTGAGCTGAGCGGGCGGCGTTGATCTCTCAGCGCCGAGCTTTGCCCGCAAGGCCGCGAGACTAGCGCCAGTTTCTTTAGAAATCACCGCCAAATAATGCTCTTGCTCCACCGGATCTTTCAGACTGCGCACAATTCTGAGTGCAGTTGTCGAAAATCGCCGCTTGCCTTCGGCCGTCGCCAAATCTTCCATCTCGGCGTGCCGAGCAATTACCCAATCCACCGCCGGCTGCGCCTGCTCAACCGCCAGCTGCCATAATGCCGCATCCTTTTGGATCAATTCGTCTGGATCTTTCACACCATCCGGCAAGCTCACCACCTCTAGTTCCACACCAATTTCTTGCGCCAAATTGATCGCCCGCTCCGTCGCGCTGACGCCCGCCCGGTCGCCGTCAAACGCCACACGAATCCGCCCTGCCAACCGACTCAACGCCTTCAGATGTTGCAGTGTCATCGCTGTCCCCGCCGTCGCCACCACGTTTTTGACGCCGGCTTGGTGGCTGCTAACCACGTCCAAATTCCCCTCGACAATCACCGCGGCGTCGCTCCTACGAATCGCCTCTTTCGCCTGATACAGCCCAAAAATATGGCGCGATTTATCAAATAGCAATGTCTGCGGCGTATTCAAATATTTCGGCGCACGCGGATCGTCGCGGATAATCCGCCCCGTAAAGCCAACCACCTCGCCGCTGCTATCGCTCAAGACCACCATCATCCGCCCCCGAAACAAGTCGCCGCCAAACCGATTCACCAGCCCCGCGTCAGCCAGTTCCCGGCGCGAAAATCCCCGCTTCTCCAGCGCTTTCGTCAGCGCATCACTCTGATCCGGCGCATAGCCGATGATAAAATCACCGATCGTCTGCCGATTCAGCCGCCGTTTTTTCACCGCGTATTCTCGTGCTGCCGAATTTTTCACCAAATTTTGCTGATAGAAATTCGCGGCCAATTTCAGCGCCTCCCCTGCCCGCGCCCGCCGCTTGGCCGTGCGCCCATCACCACCAGAAAACAAACTCAAATCCACGCCTGCCTTGCGCGCCAAATGTTCCAACGCCTGCCGGAAATCCATCCCCTCCACCAGCATCACGAACGTAAAAATATCGCCTCCCTTGCCCGAAGAAAAATCATGCCAAATCTGCTTTTCCGGACTGACCATAAAACTCGGCGTCCGCTCATCGGTAAACGGACTCAGTCCCTTCAGATTACGACCCGCCCGCTTCAGCTGAACATATTCGCCGATCACGTCCTCGATATTTAGCCGCGCCCGCACTTCTTCCTTGGCATCTTGCATGGTTTTTATTATATCACTCTTTACCTCTGTTGTTGTTTATGCTTTAATGGGTATATGCAGCCACACAATGACTATGACGTGCCAACCGGTATTGATTATCTTAATCAGATTTCTGCACCACCAGCGCCGCAAGGCTTTGATAAAAAATCAAAGATTATCTTGCTCGTTCTCGGTATCGTCGGACTACTCGGCCTGGTATTCATCATCAACGCCGCCCAAAATGCCTCCCGCGGCCCTTCATTAAATAACCTCATCGCTCGTCTACAAAAACTCCAAACTGTCTCCGAGAAATTTACTTCCCGCCTCAAATCCAGCCAGCTCCAAGACGCTAATAGCTCGCTTACCGCCGTTCTCACCACTGCCAATAAGTCTATCGAGACACCAGCCGCCGCCCAGAACATCGACGTCAAAAAAGACCTCAAAAACATCACCGCGCTCGACCCACCGACAAAACTCGAGGAAAAATTTGAGGAGGCCTATCTCAATGCCGACCTCGACAACACCTATGCCTACACCATGAATACCGAACTGGCTGATACGCTCTTGATGATGAATCGTATCAAAGAGGGTTCGCGCAGCAAAAGCACAATTGACTTTCTTGAGAAAACCATTTCCGACCTCACCAACGTACGCAAGCAGCTCATGGCGATCACCGGTGATTCGGACAAGTCATAACCACGCACGACGCGGCACAAGTCGGTCGGAGCAGCACTATTTCTCCCAGCACTCAGTTTACGCTGCCTTACTCACTCCGCCACCAGCTGATAACTTAGCCGCGCCAAGTCAAAAATTTCCTCATCACTCAGTTGCCCCGAGCAGATAATCGTATTCCAATGCTTCTTATTCAGATGATACCCCGGCAGCACCGTCTCGTACTTCTCGCGGAGATTCTCAGCTAGTAGTGGGTCGCACTTCAGACTAACCCTGAGCGGCTTCGAGCCCTCTGTCACTAGTGCCACCATCTTCCCCGCGCCGTTATTACTCTTGCCAAACTTATACACCGCAACATCCTCGCCAAACGGATAATCCAGCCACACGCCGGGCAAACTCAGGATAAATTCTTCAAATTGTTTATGGGTCATGCTCTCAGTATACAATCACAGCGTCTTGAGAGCAATTTTCTCAGCCATACCCCGCATCGCGCCAAATCGACTTGCGGCATTTACCGCCACGGCCGCCATACCGCGAAGCGCCGCTCGTGTTCGCGCCCTGAGAACATCTCGCTTTGTCAAACCCTTTTGCTGATCTCGCTCTGATTGCCACGCTAATTGGATTGCCCGGCCCGCCAACGCCAAGCCTCGCTGCTTGTCACCCACTAGACTTTCAATCATACTCCAGCGAGATGCCATATTTATCTCGTACTGGTCAGCATTCTCTTCTTTAGAAAGCTGATTTACTTTTGCCATGTCCAGCGCAGCTTGCCGCGTCATGAGTCGTGCCTTGTCTGCCAATGCTTCATCCCTACCGTCTGTCAATAGATACGCCTTTAATGCAAATATACCAACATATGATGCCGTGGCAGACCGCTCTCGTAACGTCTCAGCTTCAGAATTCTTATTGACCGCTATATCATGAACATCATATGCTCGATCAATATATTCAAGTGCCTCATCAGTTCGGCCCAAACGATCGCTCGCGGCGGCCATGTTGCGATACACCTCCCCTAGCAGTGACTCGTTACCCTCACCATGCAGCTCCTCCATTATCAGCGCATTCTCGCCAAGCCGTACAGCCTCATCAAAATGGCCGCGCGAAATCTCATTCGTTAGCCCGGTCATATATTGCTGTAACTCAGAACTCATTGCACACATTTCCGTCAACTCCTTTTACCAAGAGAGTATCAGATAAGTACACTCTTGTCAAATAACTCAGCGACCATGAATATGCCAGCTGGTAGACCTAGCGTTTCACCTTTTTCAAATAATATTGTAGTTCCATGATACTGCCGCGGATATCCTCCAGCGCCCGATGATCCTCTGGTTTGGCAAATTTTTTGCCATATTTACCTTCAAATACCACCTTCCAGGCACTAACATCCAGCATTCGGTAGTGGAGGCGTTTTGAAAATTTCTTGAACCAATGATCGATAAAGCGCCGGTCTTGATGAATTGAATTACCCGCCAATAAAATTGGTGCATCATCAAAATACTCATCCAAAAATGCCAAGATATCGCGCTCGAGCTGCGCCTTAGTTGTCTTGGTGATCTTGTTTTGCGCTATCAGCTGCTCTCGCGCAGCCGCACCATCGCCATACCAAAATGATTTATTCTTATCAAATCGTGCTTGCATTTTCTTGCTACACCAGTGCGCTGCACCCTCAAAATGAGCAATTTCCGTAAACCCCCAGTCGGTCACAATCATCGCCACCTCAATCGGAAAATCCTCCACCGGATCTAGCCCGGTCATTTCCATATCCAGCCATAAAATTCGCTGCGGCTTGAATTTCGCTTTCATGTTTCTATTTTACCACTTCCTTGCAGCATGCTACACTAAAGTTATGGCAAAACGTATCCTTCTCAAATTATCCGGCGAGCAGCTCCAGGGCGAGTTCGCCAGCGGCTTCGATCCTAAGCGGGCTCGTTGGATCGCCGAACAAATCAAACCGGCCTTGAGCAGCGGCGCCGAAGTCGTCATCATGGTCGGCGGCGGCAATTACGTCCGCGGCAACCAAATCATTGGCCACGGTATCCAGCCCGTCTCGGCCCACAATATCGGCATGCTCTCTACTCTGATGAACGCCATCGCTCTGGCCGATGTGTTCAACGACGCTGCCCTACCGACCCGCGCCCTGTCCACCGTCGAGATTAATCAATTCATCGACCAATACACCTTCCGCCGCGCCCTTAGTCATATCAAGAAGGGCCGCATCGTCATCGTTGCCTGCGGCACTGGCCGGCCCTTCCTGACTACCGACACCGCCGCTCTCAACCTCGCCCTCGAGATGCAGTGCGACGTTGTGATCAAAACGACGAAAGTCGACGGTGTATACGACAAAGACCCAGCTAAATTCCCTGACGCCGTTAAATTTGACCATCTTAACTACGACCAAATCCTCACCAATCCTGACATCACTGTTATGGACAAGGCCGCCATTGGACTGGCCGCCGAGGAGAACAAACCGGTCATCATCTGCGACCTGCTCACCGACGGCAACATCGCCCGGGCCGCTCGCGGCGAGACGGTCGGCACGCTAATTTCCTAGCCCACTAAGCACCATACTCTCGCGCTAGGAGCGGTACGCCTTGTTCTAGCATAAACCGTTTCATATAAAAATCCGCCGTCATTTATCCGGCGGATCTGTTTTTAAGGCCCAATTAGTCTTTTTTCTTGTCTAATTTATCCAGCTTCAAGAAGTGAATAATCGCATACACCACAAAGGCCACCGCTAACAAAGTGATGAGCGAGCTAACAAACGCGCCGTACAGAAACTCACCCTTACGACCGGCAATTTCAACAGAGAATGATGCCGCTTGCAGACCTTCCTGCGAGCCGACAATCAACTGCACCAGCGGGTCGATAAACGCTGTCACCAACTTTTTCACGGTATCGCCAGCCGCTGTACCGATCGCCAGACCGACAGCCAAGCCAACCACGCCCTGCTCACGGATAAATGTCATAAAACCGCCGCCATGGCCCTTGACTGCTGCCGCTTTTTCTTTCAGTGCCGCCACACTTGGTTTTTTCACAATTGATTTCTTAGCAGTCGTCTGTTTAGTAGTCGCCTTTTTGGCTACTTTTTTCTCTGCCATAAAAACTCCTTTATGTTAAGTGGTGTCTTGATTGTAGCATAAAACTTTACAAATTATTTAAAAGTTTTCTGGCTGCAGCAAGCTTGCCGTTGCGCAGGCTATTTGGCGGTTTCGCCTCATATAGTGCAATGGCTTCTTGGGCAAGTCTCTTGTCGCCCTTCTGTTTGGCAATTTTTCGCATGACATCTGGCAAAAATAGCTTATTTTTCGATTTGTCGTCTGGAACCAAGCTCTCGTCCACCATAGTCGCCAAATCAATTGCTTCGTCATATTTTCCCGCCGATATTAGCCGACGGCACAACTCATCAACTTCTTTCAGGCCATTTCGCGAATCAACATCAAGATATATCCCTGATAATTCTGACAGCTCTTCACTTGCTGCTTCAATGTCGCCCGACCCCGCTCGTCGGGCAGCATTATACTGCTGAATCAACAACATACGCCCCGGTACTGAGGGTAATGTTAAGAACTGTAATATCCGATTTCGGGGCTTATATTCGTGAGATTGTGCCGCATCAATAGCATCAAATGACAGCCATGGCCTTGAGCTCATAAACTTTTGCCTATCAATCGACGGCGGTAGTCGTTTCAAGAGTTCCTCTGAAAAAAACGCATTCACTGCCCGCAACTCACCCATCGCCAACTGGTCAAGCGGGTTGGACGCGCCGCTGCCAATTACGCCAGTCATATCACAGCACAACTCCTCCGTCGCTACATCCAGCAAAAAAGCTCGCTCGCTGCTCCGATCAAATAGTGTCACCATGGCGTGCTGATTCGCATAACTGACAAAATGCTCAATGCCGAGCTGCTCCAGACACTCTGACGCAATAATGACATGGCCAAAACAATTTGTGGCCTCACGATTGGCAACTTCAATTGCATCGAGTAGCGGTGAGTTAGCCAAAGTCGGAGCAAAATCCACCGTTTGTCGTACCACCCGTGCTATGTCAACCGCTGCTTTCGTTGCATCATCAAACATCTGCGGAGACTGTTCATACACCGCACAAATCAACTTCAGCTGCTGCGAGTCTAATAAAAACTCACGCCGTAGTCCTGGACCAGCCTCAACTAATCGCCATTTAGGTGTCATCAAATTAGCAGAAAGATACTCGTCCATCTCTGCTGTATCATACAATATTTACTAATATTTTACAATTTATCAGGGGCACTGATACCAAGAATGGTGAGTCCCGCCTTCAAGATATCAGCATACACTGCCACCAAACCGACGCGGTGTGCTTCTTTATCGCTGCCAACAACTTGATTTTTCTCGTAATAGCGGTTGAACTCCTGCGCCAATTCAAACAAATAGGTGCAAATATGATGCGGCTCCAAACTTTCGGTGGCGCGGTTAACCGCCTCCGTATATTCACTCAATTTCCTGACCAATAGCCGATCTTCGTCGAACAATTCCGTCGGGAACGTGACTGCCTGTTCAGACTTTGCCAAGATGCCCCGCGCCCGAGCGTGCGCGTATTGCAGATAACTACCGGTGTTACCTGTTAGACTGACCGCATCATTGATATCAAACACCACGTCGCTACCAATTTTCACTTTCAGGAATTGATAGCGCAGTGCGCCCGCCACTACTTCGTCGGTCGGCTCGCCGCCAGCTTGCTTGATGGCCTTTTTGAACTCGTTAAACAGCCAATCGATAGTGATTACCTCACCAGTGCGCGAGCTCATCTTGCCGGTCGTTAGTTTGACGAGGCCAGTCGCATAATTAAACAATTTACCTTTCAGCTCTGAAATCGCCAATTCGCTGGCGGCGATCACCCCACGGAAATACGCCGCCTGCTCCTCACCGTTGACCGTAATCGACAAGTCCAAATTTGGATAATCTTGATGTTTCAGCTGAATCAGCCCCATATCGTGTGCGCCGTACAACCCGTTGCCGTGCGAACCGATAAACACATTATCAAACGCACCGTATTGACTACCTTTGAATATATATGCACCGTCTGATTCGGTAAAGACCTCTGGGGTTTTTGCTTTGATCAAGGCTTTGCCTGGCACTTCGGTTTCGCTCTCGACATAGCGCCGCTCAATTGGCACATTGCCCAGTCGCGCCACATTGGCGTCAATTTCATCAAAACTCCAGGCCTTACAAATCTCGTACACTTGCTTGTACAGCGGATCGTCTAGCACAAACGATTGCTTGGCTAGCTCGTCGATTTCTGCCCGTGCCTCTGGCGATTCCTTGGCCGCCCGCGTTCCTTCAACATACATACGGCTCATAAACTCGTTGCGCTTATCAGCCGGGATAGCATCTAACTTGCTGACATCGCCATCAATCTCGCGAAGAATCGCCCACATACTCTTGCCGACATGCGTACCGACATCGCCGTGATAACTCACCCGGTGTACCGCCGCGCCGTCCACTGCCAGCAAATTCGCCATCGTGTCCGCCAGAATTGAATTCAAGGCGTGGCCAATGTGCATGGCCTTAAACGGATTTGGGCAATTAGTCTCAATGACCACTGTTTTTCCTGCACGATTAGTCGCTGGGCGCACTTTCAGCGACTCCAACACCGCTTGGTCGCTTAATTTCACATTGATAAACCCCGGACCAGCCACGCTAACCTCGCTAAAATCCTGGTGACCGCGCAACTCTTCGGCAATCGCCTCAGCAATCTCACGCGGATTTTTGCCCAAGGGTTTTGCTAGTTGCAGCGCCACATTCGTCGCAAAGTCGCCGAACTTCGGGTCGGGGCGCGTCAATTGCACCGATACATCTTGATCAAAAAGTTGTTTCACCGCCTGAGAAATAATCTGTTCCATACCTTCCAGTATAACAGACGGCGAGCGGTTTTAGTCCTGGCTCAGTTCTTCCAGCTGCAGCAGCGTCACCGAACTCGGACTCGAACCCTTGACGTGACGCAAAACATACCCAAGCGCCGAGGCATCGTCATGACTTAACGTCGTCCCATCAAGCGGATCATGTGTTTCAATTGTTTCTTCAGCCATTTTTATTCCTTTTTATGTTAGGTACTATCTGGCCGTATGTTAGCATAAGTTTTTTACTTTGTCAAGGCAGCTCGAATCAGCCCGTCAAATAATGGATGCGGGCGGAACGGGCGCGACTTAAATTCAGGATGAGCTTGCGTGGCCACGAAATACCGATGATGCGGCGCTTCGATAAATTCCACCAGCTGACCGTTCGGCGACGTGCCAGAAATCACCAGGCCGCCCCTCTCAATCGCTTGAACAAAATCTTGATTCACTTCGTAGCGATGGCGATGCCGCTCAATTACCTCTGTTTTACCATAAATTTTAGCAACGAGCGAACCAGATTTCAGTACCGCCAGATAATCACCGAGGCGCATCGTGCCGCCGGTCAACTGCTTGCCCTGCTGGCCGTCCATGATGTACACCACATTCGCGCCAGGCTCAGCACCGAACTCTTCACTGTTAGCATTCGCCACGCCGCCCAAACGCGCTGCCGCAATGACCGCCGCCTGCAAACCCAGGCAAATTCCTAGATACGGCTTGTTGTTTTTTATACAATATTCAGCCGCCTTGATCTTGCCCTCCACGCCGCGCGTACCAAAACCGCCCGGCACCACGATAGCGTCAACGCTGGCAAAATCAGCTTCACTGGCTGTCTCAGCGTTAATCCACTTGATAGAAATCTCGCTTTTGTTCGCCCAAGCGGCAGACTTTAGCGCCTCGGTTACCGACAAGTAGGTATCAGAATTATCAATGTATTTAGCCACCAAGCCAACGGTTACCCGCTTGTCATACTCAGTTTTATCACGCTTTGCCAAACGTTTCCATCGCTGCAAATTCGGCTCCACTGAATTGTCGGTAAATTCGCCCAATAACTTACCCAAATCACGGTACACCGTCAATGGCACTTCATACACGGTGTCAACATTTGGCATCATAATAATTCCCTCGCGGCGCACGCCAGACGAAATAGCAATTTTTTCGCCGATACTGCGCGGCGGCTTGTCATGACCCTCAGTCCGCACCGCCACCACGTCCGGCATAATACCAAAACCGCGAAGATCCGCCAGTGCATTCTGAGCCGGCTTGGTCTTGTACTCGTGCGACGCCTCCAAAAACGGCACGTACACCACGTGCACGAACAGGCAATTGTCTCGTCCCACATCCAGCGCAAAACCGCGAATCGCCTCGATAAAACTCAGGCCTTCGTAGTCGCCAACTGTGCCGCCAATTTCCACAATATGAACGTCGCCCTCGGCCGCCTCGCGGATAGCCGCCTTGATAGAGTTAGTCAAATGCGGCACCATCTGTACCGTCTGGCCGCCAAATTTGCCGGCCCGCTCATCGGCGATCAAATCACGCAGCAGCCGGCCCGACAGCGTGGTGTTTTTTCGCGTCAATTCCAAATCTAAAAATCGCTCGTAGTGGCCCAAATCCAAATCAGTCTCGGCACCGTCCTTGGTCACAAAGCACTCGCCGTGTTCTTTCGGGTTCAATAGTCCAGCATCAACATTCAGATACGGATCACACTTTTGTGCCGACACGGCGATGCCTTTGGCCTGCAGCACTGCGCCGATACTTGCCGCCGTGATACCCTTGCCAACGCCTGACAGCACACCGCCGGTTACGAAAATAAATTTTTGTTTTTTCCTCACAGTTTTATTCGCCTCCATGAGGCCCTATTGTAACACTTTTTGGTATAAAGCAGAAGATATTTAGCCATCACCGCTGCTGGCGCCGCCGCCACATATCAGCTTTTTCTTCCGGAGTTAAATGCGGAAAATCTGGCTTATTTGGATTCGCCGAATAGCCGGCCAGTTCAGCTTCATGGGGTGTACAGAAAAATTCAATAGAATTCAACAGAGATTTACTCCCGATAAAAGGGCCGCTGACGGTATAATAATCAACCTTTGTGGTAACGTAAAAAGACTGTCCTACGTACGGTCGCCTTCCGCACTGAACCCATTTCGTGTACAACTGAACATTGTTTGCGCCGAAAGGAGAAGCATCCACGAGCAAGATGATAAACAGAAGTATACCAAATCCTAAGCATATCTTTTTCTTGTGCTTAGCTAGGTTTTTGAATAGTTGTTTATCTTTTTCTGAGATAATTTTGAAATGCATATAACAATCCCCCGATTACCATTATTATCAACACTATGATTGAGCCATAGAAATATACTGCGCCCCGATAACCGCCCTTCGTGATGACCGCAGCCCGTGACCTTGTCTCAAGCCCGTCTCTGGAGCTATCCTTGTTTGTCTTACTTTGGACTGCGCCACTGTCGGTTTGTCGCTCAACTGTAACAAAATCATAGTATGTAACTCTCTTTCCATCAGGAAGCATCCCCACAAGCACCAGTGTATGTCTTCCCGGCTGCACTCCATTAGGCAAATTCATTGTCATGTCCAACTGACCACTCGCACTAACCATATGAGCGCCTAGGTCGGTAGGCGTGGAATAAAGCGTCGCGCGTACGGTACTGTGCGGCATGAGTTGATCGTCCACTGAAGATATGCGCAACTTCTCGCCTAACTTTACACGTACAGGCGAAGCATTATTGATACGCCGCGTTATCGGTGCCGCCTGATAAAAACTTCCTTCCTTGGCAGCATTAACCACGTCTCCCCCAAAAGCTTTTTTCACACCTCCGACCTTTTCAGATATTTGTCTGGCAATTCTTAGATGTCCATTTGGATTCGGGTGATAGAGATTTTGCTTTTGCTCATTAAGACGCGATAAAGAAATATTGTGAAGACCCGTCATATACTTATCACCACCACATAACCGACCACCAGATAGAGCATTTGTAATATCAACAAAGGGCACTCCGCTATCTGTCGCCGCCCTCCAAAGTACTTCGTTCATTTCTTTCGTCATATCAAATATGGCTGCTCGTTCACGCTGGTTAAGAAGACCGCCATTAAGAAAACAGTTCTGCTCCCCTTTTTCAATAAACTGCGGGTATCCAACAACGTAAATCTTACTCCCCGGTGAAGCCTCCTTTAACTTTTTAACCAATAGCTTCGTGACACCATACTGATTATGAATGCTGTCTTTCAGTAGTTGCTTCACACGATCATCCGCCGCGTATGAGCAAGTATCCGTGTCATTACACGTCGCTAGTATATCGCCAAACCCCACATCGTTACCACCACCAGTCAACGTGATAACTTTGGGCTTGTATTCTCTAACAAACTCTATCTGCGGTATATAGCCTGGCAGGAAGTTACTTTTTGCATTTTTAATAATTTCATCTCTATTTCCCTCGGTAAACTTCTTCTTTGTAATAGTATTCTGCCCAGAATAGTACTTTAACCGAAAAATATAGTCGTGTATTACCCTTGCGCCGCTACATGCTATCGTATTAAATTTACCGTCCGGAACGTTCCAAGCCTTGGCGAGCAGGAATGGATATGAGCGATTGCTGAGATGACAGTCCTCCTTGCCTCCAGTTTCGCGAATATAATGACTTGACACCCCATTCTGAATATCCCCCTCCCCACTCGAATACGAATCGCCCATTGCGAGATAGTCGAGCCGAGAGGCTTGAGGTTCATCCTTGGCTATAGATATCGTCACCACTTCGTTAATCGCCTGACCACGTAACGCCCGATGTTGATACGTTAATTCTGTAAAGTCATCGTTCGCAGATATTCGCTCATGCGACGCCTCAATATTTTTCCATTGATCACCATAAAACTTCGGGCATATCATCCTCGTCGGACACGGGTCGCGAAATTCATCCTTCATTTTTTCACGATCAACGAGGCACTCAGGCGTAATCCGCCATACTTTAAATATCGCCGTTCCGCCAATAATCACCTGTGTTCCGTCATTTGACACCGCCACACTTGGCTGTGGCTCTACATTATGCGTGTGATCATAATATCCTCTGCCGAATACCTTTCGCTTGCCCGTCTCTAGATCAATGCGCGAGAATATATCATAGGCATTAATGTGTCTTACACTACCAGAATAGACGAGATACCGCCCATTATTAGAAATTCCCCAACTGATAGCATACATGGGCTTTCCGTTGTGGTCGAGTGAAAACGCTGGATTTGACGTATCAAAGTCAAACGATTTTTTACTACTACTCATCGTGAAGCGCTTGGTGAAATTATGGTATTTCTTTAGATGAGAGATTTCATCATAACCAAACGCGTGTCCACGATGCATGCCGATGACCGTATCCGTTCCCTTGAACCAATAAACTGCAC
Organism: Candidatus Saccharibacteria bacterium oral taxon 488; assembly: GCA_013100825.1. Taxonomy (NCBI): domain Bacteria; phylum Candidatus Saccharimonadota; species Candidatus Saccharibacteria bacterium oral taxon 488. The sequence goes on along the minus strand of CP040001.1, from coordinate 58,823 downwards.
TGAGATTATTCACCTTATAAAAGAGACCACCATTTGAAGCATACACATCGTGCCACCCATTTGCCTGCCCAAACCGCCAACCGTTAAACTCATTCAAACAGAGCGTCAACTTCATTGTCGGCTCTTTGTCGTCATACGTCTTTGCCACCGTTACTGTCTCCAATTTACAATGGCCGCGGACATTCACGTTTGGATCAACCGCCGAATCAAGCGGCCGCACATGCTTCACCACCGGATCATTATCCATCCAATTAGCCCCGGCGGCAGAAGCTGTCACCTGGTGTAATAAAAACGACACTCCAATGAGTGCCGTCATAGCTACCAAGCCGATAGTTTGCAAATTACCGTGTCGCTTTTGATTGTTAACCCCATGCGCCCCCTTACGTTGTCTTAAGTATAACACATCAACAACAAAGTATATTTTTGATCGCTTTATTCGCAACCATCGCAAATCGTCAGACTTGCCGGATCAATCGGCGCAGCGACGCCCCCGCTCGCCTTAGCCTGCTCATCAGCCACCGCTTGCGCTGCCTGCATCGCCGCATCAATAGCACTCAGCTTTTCTTCCAGAGACATGTCATCAGTAATAATTTGGGCTGCATTCATTCTTATTTTCCCCTATATTTAGTATAACCTTATGGTTATTGTACGCTAGTGATAGCGCTTACGCAATAAAATGCAGCCAATTTTCCGTTGTAGTTTTTTCATCAAGCTGGCCAATCGGCATAGCGTAAAACTGCGGCCTGTCAACTTGGGGCATAAAGTCTCCGAGCTTCTTGGCGTACGCCTTCTGGGCCGCCATCAGCTCTGTTTCCTCAACAATCTCCCGAACAGTTGTCGTCAAAAATACTGCGTTTTTCTGCTCATCCCAAACCACAAACTCTGCCTTACCGGTACGAAAGGCGTTGTGCGCATGACGTGACGTCGGGTCTGACACCCAAATGAGCATGTCATCCAGCCGCGCAAAATGCAGCGCCGTCACCAACGGTGTACGGTCACGATTGACCGTCGCAAGCGCCCCCACCTCTACCGTATCTAAAATATCTGTTGCCAATTTGTTCATCGGTCAGACCTCGCCTGAGCTACCGCTTTATATATTGCATCTTCTACCAGTTGCTGATCCGCACGATGAAGCATCGTCGAATTAACTTGCTTAGCCATGCTGCTGTCGCCATCATACAAAGTCGCACCCGTACTAAACCCAACACGCTGTACACCATCTTTACCTTCGACCAACGCCACCTCGCATGGGTACGCTATACTATCCTCAAATGGTCGAAACAGCCCACTTTCCACGTCCACGACATAGTCCGCCGCTGTTTTCCCGAGCTTTTTGAGATTGCTCAGACAGCTTGCCGCGCGCTGGCGTGTCAGCTCGAGACTCATCGATAATTCAGTCCCCGAAGGCGAGACCTCCACTACTTCAGTTCGTACCGGCAAACCAGCTCGACGAAAACCGCGCTCTATTGCCAGTCGCTTAACCAGACTTACTGCACCAATACATACCAACGGCAGACCGGTAATGTGAGACTCCACTTTCTCTAAATCACCGTCAAGTACAATTGGATTCATACCGCATAGCTCATCAATATACCCTATCTCCTTTGGCAACGGATACAGAGTAAAGATATCGAGACCGTGCTTAAAGGCGTAGGCCATCTCAAGAAATGAGTTACCGCCAATATAGCCATCAATGCCATTTTTTGGCGGATTCACCACCACAATCCCTCCGGCCAAATCAATTTTATCAAAGCGCTTATTCATATAACCCCGTTTGAGCTGAGCATTGGCGTGCGATTGCTCACGATCATAAGCCGTTCCCTCAGCTCGATCCGGTTTATACACTGTATGACCGCGCGCCTCCAGCTGAGCAGCAACCTTGTCCATCTTGTCGATAAATTTCATTGATCCACATAGCGTAATATTCATGTTACTCTCCTATTTCGTAGTATTAACTTCATAGCTGGTATTAGTACTCTCAAAGAAATTCACCAATTCCAAAGTGTCATTTGCCGTAGCCATCCATTTGGCTGGGTTGGCCACATTGTACTCTGGCTCAAAGCCAAGCTCAACCAAGCGGCGGTCGGTCATGTGCATGACGTATTGATTGACATAATCAGCGTTTAGGCCCAAGATTCCCTTTGGTAGCATGTCCTTGTTGTACTCTTTTTCTAGTTCAACCGCCTGCAGGATAAGCCCGCGGATTTCCTCGGCAAATTCCTGGGTTTGCAGTTCTGGGTTTTCGTCCAAAATAGTCAGCAGCAAATTGATACCAAAGGTCAAGTGTAAATTCTCATCCTTAGTGATCCAGTCTAGCAGCGTGCCGACATTGCGCAACAAGTTACGCTGGCGGAAGCTCATACCAACCATAAAGCCCGAGTAAAACCAGATGCCTTCCAATACGATGTTATACGCCACCAATGAGCGGACAAAATCTTTCTTACCCTCCAAAGAGTAAATATCCAAATTTGGATCGAGCATGACATCCAGGTGCTTGTTCTGGAAGTTCGCCTTGTCGGCCAACGACTTTTTACCAAAGCCCGCCGCATAAATTTCCTCGCGATCAAACGGAAAGGTCTCGATGATATACTCAAAGGTCATGAAGTGGTTAGCCTCTTCCCACATCTGCTTCGACAGATACAGCTGCGCTTCAGCAGCGTTAACGTACGGATAAATGCCAAATGCCAGCGACTTGTTGATTAGTAGCTCGTTCGGATTAAGGTAGCTGATGACGGTCTTTAGCGCATGCTTTTCCTCATCACTAAGTTTTTCAAAATCCGCCAAATCCTGTACCAACTGCACCTCGTTTGGGAACCAGGTGTTAGCCACTGCTTGGTTATATAAGTCGTATGCCCATGGGTAGCGAATTGGATGCAGTGATAAACCGTCGCGTAGTCCTGAACCTAAAATGCCCATTTAATTGTCCCCTTCTATGATGATGGCAAACAGTGCCTCCTGCCCGATAGCTCGCTGCACCACTTCCTCTGCCAACAAATCAATTCCCGGTAATGTATCTTGATATTCCATATCGTTCCTCCTTTTATTTATTAACCTTGGCAAATCCAAACCCGCGCGTTTTAGCGCCAGTTCGAATCTTCTGTTCTGCTAATTTTTCCACCGACACGGTGGTCTGCTCTGATTGATGACGCGGCTTGACGTGCAGGTAGTAGGTGGTTTTCAAACCACGCCGCCAGGCTTCAGAATAAATCTCCACATACTCATCGATGTCACGAGTTTCCAGGTACATATTGCGACTAATCGCCTGGTCAACCCACTTTTGTGCCCGAGCCGCCACCTCGATAAAGGCATACGGGCTGAGCTGGAAGCTAGTCTTGTAGACGTCGCGCAGTTTTTGCGGAATAGCGTCGATGTGCTGAATGTCACCCTGCGCTGCAAATATTTCATCCTTCAGACGATCCCACAGGTTCAGCTCTTTCAAGTCACGAACCAGATTATGGTTCACCTCCAAAAACTTACCATTCAAGGTCGAGCGACTAAAAATCTGGGCAAACTGCGGATCAATCCCCGGCGTTGTCCCCGCCACATGACCGATGTTAGCGGTCGGAGCGATAGCCATCAGCGTGGCATTACGCATGCCTTTTTTAACTTTCTTACGTAGTTTATCCCAATCTAGACGGGTTTTGCTGTCAATTTTCACCTTAACCTTGCGATTATTCGACAATTCCGCCACCGTATCAATCGGCAAAACACCCTTACTCCAGCCACTACCGTTATACGTCGGATAACTGCCTAGCTCGGCCGCCAAATCCGCCGACTGGTCGATGGCGTGATAACTAATAAACTCCGTCAATTGGTCGATCAATTCATAGGCTTCGTTCGACTCATAGCAGTAACCGAGCTTTTCCAACACATCAGTAAAGCCCATGACGCCGATACCAATTGCCCGCGTCTGCTGGTTCGAGTGCATCGCCTCTGGAATTGGCGTCTGAGTGATGTCTACCAAGTTATCAAGCTGGCGTGTTGCTGCCCGTGCTGCCTCTTGTAGCCGCTGCCAATCCCACGTCTTATCCTCACGCAAGAACGCCGACAGATTGATGCTGATGAGGTTGCAGGTAGCGATATTCTTCTCATCCTGCGGCAGGGTAATTTCCGTACAAAGATTAGACAAATGAATTGTACCAGTGTTGTTATTTAGAGCGCGGACGTTGATGGTGTCTTTCCAGGTCAGCCATGGATGGCTAGTGGCTTGCAGACTGGTCAGGATTTGCTTGAACTGCTGACGGGCCGGTACTTTGTCAAAGACACGCAGCTTACCAGCCTCCACCAGCTTGATGTACTCTTTGTAGCGCGCCGAGAACTCCTCACCATATAGCTCGGGCAGATCCGACGTTTCCGCCGGGTCAAACAGATACCAATCTTGGTCTTTCTGCACTCGCTTCATAAATTCATCAGAGATAAATACTGCGGTATTAGCAAAGCGCGTCCGCATGTACGGGTCACCGGAGTTGGAGCGCAGGTCGATGAACTCCTTGAAATCAATGTGCCAGTTTTCCATATATACCGCCGCGGCACCCATCTTTTTACCCTTGCGCGATACGGCAAACAACGCCGTATCGATCATCTTGATAAATGGGATGGGCCCGGTGCTTGTTGTGTTGGTTGTCTTGACTGGACTGCCCGATGCTCGTAGCTTAGTAAAGCTAATGCCGATGCCGCCCGTGCCTTTGGCGATCCACATGGTGTCGCGAATCGATTTAGCAATTGACTCCATATCGTCTTGCACTTCCAATAAGAAACAGTTGCTAAGTTGCGGGAAGGAGCAGCCGGCATTAACTCGAGTTGAGCCACCTGGTACGTACTCCAGATTGCTCATATAATGATAGAACTCAATTGCTGCCGCAGTCGGATCCTTCTCGTTATAGCTCAGCCCCATGGCGATGCGCATGTGAGTAAACTGCGGTGGTTCAATCGGCTCACTACCATGTTTACGCAGAGCGTAGCGGTTACGGTTAGTGATGACACCGAGGTACTTACTAAGGTCGTCTTTAGTAGGATCAAGTGCTTCACCAAGCTTTTTCAAGTCAAACCGACCGTCACCCATCCGCTTATCGAGCAGACCGTCCTTGACCGCCGCTGTAACAAACTTTGGAAATTCCCGGGCGTGCAATTTCTTTAACTCGTCGGCCGTCTCGTAATCGCCTAGCGTATTCTTGTAAATATTTTTCAGCAGCAGCCGCGCCGCGATCTTGTCATAATCTGGATCATCCTTAACATTCTGTAAAACCGTCTGAATCACCGCCTCGTCCAGCTGCTCGGTGGTAATCCCGTCAAATAGCGTCAGCTGCAGCTCGGTCGCCACCTGCACTACCTTAGAAACCTGATCTGGCAGCCCGTCGCAGGCCTTCAAAATCGCCGCGTTAATTTTATTGGCATCAAACGGCTCTTTCGTCCCGTCGCGTTTGATGACGTTAATTTGTTGCATGTACCCTCCTTAATTTGCCCTGCTAAAAATCAGCCGCCAGCACCTCATCTGGTGGCTTGATAGAATAATTTGCCTTTTTGTTTATTTATGGGTTCGCTACATATATAGCGTACAACACTAACTATAGCCGCTACATATAGTGTTTTTCAAGACATTTGGTAAATTTTACAACCTATTTTTGCTATAATCAGATATGGTATGAAATTTGCCTCAATGCGCGACGCCACTTATTTTTTGGACAAGTTAATCGCCCATCCGCCCGAAAAGCATGATCGGCTGGCGTATGTAGCGCATATTCTGGAAATTCTTGGTAGTCCGCAAAGCAAATTCCCGCCATCCACATCGCTGGCTCTATATTGTCGCCAACTCATTATCTATAATATAATGTAAACATGTCCAAAGTGGCAGATATCAATAAAGAATATTTCGGCGAAGATAAAAAGAAAACCTATATAAAAGACGATTTTACTAATGTGCTTCATTCTGCCATTCAGCGCGAAGTATTTCTTAATATCCTCAATGAAGTTTCAAAAGCACAACATACCGAAGAAGAGCATGAAAACGGCAGCGTATCATTTGGCTATTTTGATCCAGACAATGCGGGTCTCTTAATAAGCATATTTGAAACCTATGAAAAGGGATTCATGCTGGACGTTCGCCAGCTATTAACGCCAAAAGAAACTGGTGCTGGCGGAAAATTTATAAAAGATATCCAAGCGCTAAAGGTGGAAGATTTTATAGATTTCTATAAAAATAGCAAACCCGACAGCATCCGCATACCGCCCATATTACTGGATGACCGGATAAACACCCGCGCTAAAAATAAATCTATAAAGGACGTAGACTTTATAGATAACAACCATATAAAAATCGAGCGAGCAGTTAATTATCTAGTAGAAAAAGCTCGAACATTTCAGAGCGAAGGATACTACAATAAAATAGTTGACGAGTATCAGGCACTAGAGTTTCACAAGGACCGTCAACCAGAAAAATATGATGTCTACGAAGAATCCTTAGATCTTCCTTATGCCATTATAAAAAAGACCACAAGAAATCGTAAATCCAAGGTCGAGACCAGTATTATATCTGATTGTCTAAATGATTTTGCAGAAATCGTAACTGCTTACCAGAGCCTGATAGTCAACAATACGAGCTTTCTTAGTTCAAATTGGCCACTGGATATCTATATAGAAAGAACTTTTGCTTTATTTTCTAAAGAAATTCCCAACGACGTCAAGGAAAAAGTCGTCCAAGATATCGCTAAATATTTTCAGAGATCTATAGAAATTGTTGGCTGGAATCACAAAAATGACTAAGACAATCAAAGAAACTATCTTCTTATCTTTTTAACAACATCAGATAAACAATATTTACTGCACGAACAAAACATTAGATACATTCAAACACACTAGAGACTCCTCTTGGCGGAAGGACGGGGATTCGAACCCCGGAGGCCCCGTGAAGAGCCTACACACTTTCCAGGCGTGCCAGTTCAACCACTCCTGCATCCTTCCGTGATGCATATTATAACAGAAAGTCCGCTAGCGGTTGCAACCGGAGCGGCTTTTTGTCTATAATAAAGGCAATGATGAACGATCCTTCAACGCGAATTAAACTTACTAATGTAACGAAACGATTTGGCTTTGGTGACGCCGAGCAGGTGGCGCTGGACAATGTCAATCTCGAGGTCAAAAAGGGCGAGTTCATTGCCATCGTCGGCCCGTCCGGCTGCGGCAAGACGACCCTGCTGAATATCCTCGGGCTGCTCGACCACCCGTCAGAGGGCGAGTATTACCTTGACAATAAACCGGTCGAGGATCTGACGGCGACCCATCACGCCACGATTCGTTCGCGCGATATTGGCTTTATTTTTCAACATTTCAATCTCATCCCACGCCTGACGGTGATCGATAATGTTGCCCTGCCGCTCACCTATAAAGGCATCAGCAAGACCAAGCGCCTCCAGGAAGCCAGCCGGATTTTACGCAACTTCCATCTGGGCGAGCGCGAGTATTATCTGCCGCATCAGCTATCCGGCGGCCAGGTTCAGCGCGTAGCAATCGCCCGGGCACTGGTCAACAGCCCATCAATTATCCTAGCCGACGAGCCGACCGGCAACCTTGATTCCAAGTCCAGCCACATCATCATGGAGGAGCTGTCCGACATTCACCGCCGAGGCAATACGATTATTATGGTGACGCATAATCCAGAGCTGCTGTCATATGCCAGCCGGGTGATTTCTATACTCGATGGGCGTATTGATACCGATACGCACCACATCAAGAAGATCTTTAAGCAAAAGCTGGGCGGCGATGACCAACCAGCAACCCCAGTGAGTTCAACGCCGACGCACACAGTAGCCGCCAAAGACACAAAAGACGAGTCAGAGGAAAAGGGCGAGAAAGTAGAGAAAGCCGAGCCAACCAAAACCACTCCTGAAAAACCAACGACCGAGAAGGCAGCCCCATCTGCTACTCCCAACAAGCCAGCTGATCTAGTGAAATCGCCGGATGATCTCCCACCAAAGCGGCCGCTTGGCGCTGCTTCAGCCAAAGCAACCACAAAGACTGTTAAAGCTGACAGCGATCATAGTAAAAAATCAATAGATTCTGACGCCGCAAAAACCGCTGCTCCGTCGACCGAAAAGAAGCCCACCCCTAAGTCCGATAAAGCCGACGACGCAGAAACCGATGCCGCCAAATCAACCAAGAAACCAGTCAAAAAAGAACGGAAAGCTACGAAAAAGTCATGAAAATGCTCCTCAATAATCACTTCGAGAACGCGACTGAATCGCTCAAGTCAAATAGAGTCCGCACCTACCTATCGATTTTTGGCATCATGGTCGGCATCGCCAGCATTACTATTATCTTGTCGCTGCTGACCGGCACGAGCCGCCTATTTGGTGATCAATCCGCCAAGATCTCTGACACCACCGCACTAATCCGGTCTGGCAGCGAGGCGCGGCCGGATTCATTGCTGTCACTCAGCTCCGGACACGCCGCCCAGATGGTGAACACACTGACCGAACAGGACGCCCGAGAAATTGCCAAGGCGACCAACAACAGCGCCGCACCGCTGGCAACGTTTCGCACTAACGTATCGACACCGGACGGTAAGACGAAGCTAGAGCACATCACTGTTACCGGTAGCTCAGGCGAACTGGCAAAGCTCGCCGGCCTCAAGTTACGCGAGGGACAATTCATCGACGAAGCCAACGGCGTCGTGATTGGTAAGCAGCTATCAATTGACCTATTCGGCACTGAAAAATCCCTCGGCAGCGTCCTCAAGCTCCGCGGCGAGACACTGACAGTCATTGGCGTGCTCGACGAGCCGGAAACTGCGCCTAGTTACCTCGGTGTTGATTTTAATCGCTCCATCATCCTGCCGCTGGCCGTCAGCAAAAAATTCACCCAAAACACCGCCCAGATCCAGCAAATCCTCATCACCGCCGACAATGGTGCGGCGCTGCAAACTAAAATTGATGCCGCCAAAAAAGTCCTTGCCCAGCAGCATCAGGGCGATACCGACTACCACACCTTGGTCGGCCAAGCCATCACCGCACCGAATTCACACCTAGTGAACGCGCTCTCAACCGCCATGGCGGTCATCGCCGGTATCTCGCTACTGGTTGGCGGTATCGGCATCACCAACATCATGCTGGTTTCGGTCGCCGAACGCCAGCGCGAAGTCGGTATCCGCAAAGCCGTTGGCGCCACCAACCGCACCATCGTCGCCCAATTCCTCATCGAATCAGCCATCATCGGCCTATTTGGCGGTATTCTTGGCTACGTTATCGGCCTCGGCGCGTCGTTCCTCCTCGGCATGTACCTACCATTCACCCCAGTTCTCGAATGGCAAGCAGCCGCTCTGACTATCGGCGGAGCGCTGATCATCGGTATGCTCTTTGGCATCTATCCAGCCAGCCGCGCTGCCGGCAAAGACCCGATCGAGAGCTTGCGCCACTAATTCACACGAGTCCATCATGGCCCTCAATGGGCTCTAAAATAAAAGCGACGCCCCACTCCCCGGGCGCCGCTTTTTATTCTCCGGCTCAAATGAGCCTACGACAATTCTCTCTTTAGCTGCTCCACCAGCGCCACTGGCTCTGGATTAACACCGTTGAGAATGCCCGCATAGATACTGACAATCTCGCCCAGCGCCAGCCCCCACAGCAGCTGCTCGAGCAGCGTCTCGCCCTGTAGCTCGACTACTTCGGCCTTCGGGCGCATACCCGACAGCAACCGATCGGTCAGCTCCATCCGCTCCCGAATTCGCGGACGCTCAAGGCTGCTCCGAAAATCCACGACCTTATATGGTTTATCGACCGGATGTGATGACCAGCCGATGAATTCATTGTGGCTGAACTCCGGATATTGATTCCAAAACGCCACGTTTTTCGCTGACTCGTTAAAGCTAATCTTCCACTTATACGCCAGCGGCCATGTCAGCTCGCCCGCATAAAACACCTGGGTCGAACCAACGAGCTTAAGCGCCAGTTGCTTGGCATAATTATCCGCCGTCGGTACATCCTCGGCCCACTGGCTCAGCTGATCTTTCAGCCACACACCACTGGCTGCAACCGCGTGGTACAGGCTATCGTCAATCACCTCAAACTGGCTGAGCAGCTTTAGCAGCCCGCGCAAATGATACATCGTTGACATCCGCGGCTGGCCACCCGACGGAACGCGCACCCGCGGCAGATTATCTGCCTCGGCCGCCATAAACAATTTCCCGCCCGTCGCCATCACCGCCAACTGGCAGCCATGCTCACGAGCCTGCTGGTAACAGCTCATCGTCTCCTCGGTGTTGCCCGAGTGGCTGATAGCAACAACCAGTGTTTTTTCATTCACAAAATGTGGCAGCTGGTAGCCTTTCACTACCTCAAGCGGCACCGTGACCCGATCCGCCGTCAGCACCTTGACCATATCCGCCGCCAGCGCCGAGCCACCCATACCCGCCAGCACCACATTCGCCACCTCACTAGGGGTCGCCGGTGACTCCACTTCAGCTGCAAAGTCCGTCTGCATCGTTACCGCCACCGCACTCGTTCGTGTATTACCCGGGTCGCGCTGCGCTAAAAGATTTTTGTCGTCAAGCATCTTGAAATTCCTCCTTTTCCTGTGTTACAGTATAACATAGGAAGCAAGCGTAACCGTAATGTGAAAAGAGGTGGGGTATGACAATTCAAGACAGCGGACAAGTCAACAGCGATCAAGATCTAGCTAGCGTGTTAGCGGGCGTCTCTGGTGGCAATGATGATAATCTACGATTTGAAGAAACCGGCGCCCAGGACGCTGACACAACTAGCCGCCCGACCAAGCCACAAACCAACACCACGCCCGGATTGGTCACGCCAGCACCGCGGCCAACCACCGACAGCACTAGTCGGCCATATGCCACGCCGACCGATCTGTCACTTGATGATATCAAGCAAAATGCTCTAAATGAGCTTCGACCACTGGTCAACAAGCTCAACGTCTCGCCCGAGGAAAAGTTCGACACCTACCTCCTATTGCTGCGCTCAACTGACGACACCTCGCTAATCGCCCCAGCACACGAAGCGGCCGTCGCCATCCCCGACGAGACCCGCAAAGCCCAGGCGCTGCTCGATATTATCAAGGAAATTGATTTCTTGTCGCAGAGCTGAGACCTGCTATTTATGTATAATTTGCTAATTTAGTAGTTTTATTGTACAATTCAGACATGTCTTTAGTTGCATCGGAGCGTAGCGACAGGTATTGTCCTATTTCTGAAACATCAAGCGTCAGTCCAGAAACTGTGCGGGATGTCGCTGCGGCAAAACTCCAGCTCTACAAAGAAACACTTCACGGCCTCCTCAACCAGCAATCCCTAGACCAATTAGCAGGCCTGTATGATATACCAAGTTACGACGCCCCCTTTGTTCACGACATACTAGGATTACGCGGCGGCGGCATCAAAGATTTTTCAGATATTGCTAAAACCTCCGCTGATCATACAGCCATCCGCGATACAGCTCTCAACCTGGGCTTTCTTCACGAAGAGCTTGACCAAAAGCTAGAACATGATGGCAGACAACTCGATGTTGCTCTACCCCGCAATATGCAACCTATTGGCGATGTATCTGCGATCATTGTACCGGGTGGAGCTGGTGCCACTAATGGTATCCGCCTACTCGGTGCCCTCACGGCAATACAAGAAGGTAAAATCAACACCTCAGAAATTATCCTCACCACCTGTGACCGTCCAACCACTGAAGCAGAGCGTAAGCGAGCCGAAGCACAAGGTTTCGAAGGAAGCACAACCGAATTTGAACTATGTCTTGACGCTGCAGCATCCCTTTTAGGGGACATTTCTTGGGAAGAGAGCACACTCCCAACTCCATACGAAAGTAATGATTTGACAAAAGTGCGTCAGGGGTGGGCAAAAATAGCGACACCACACGGCACACAAATTATCAGTCTCAGCGTATTGTCAGCTCCAATTGACAGCAACCGTACCATGCCCGACGGCAGTAAACCGCGTCGTGCCAATACCCAAGAAACCTTTAGGGCTACCTTTCCTCTGCTTGACGAGGGCAGCAAGGTGGCAATTGTCTCGCACGATACTTGGATACCATATCAAGAACTAGCAGGACTCGATACCTTTCTGCTCGAAAACAACACGAATGTCGTTGCATTTGGCCCACAAAAAACCGATCGCCTCGCAGGTGGTGCTATACAGCAGCCCGAGCAAGTCATCGATGAAATCGTCAAAGTATACGCCTATTACGTGAATCTTTTAGTCAAGGCCGAGACCCGTATCGAGAACCAGCGCCGTATACAGCAGTACGCCGAAACCGCCATCCCAGACATGACCGAACTACGCGACGCTAAAATGCGTATCGGCTATCGCGATATTCCATTTGCAGCGAGCAGTGGCTTACTTCATGAACTGCGCCAAGAACCGTTGGTTGACCTAGCCAGCCATGGTATTGCCGGCCAATCTTATTATTCTCGGCGCAATGCTACGACTGGTGCACGTATTTCTGGCGTCGATAAGCCGATCTATGTCCGAGAATCGGTTGCGAGAAAACTGGCAGACATTAACGCCTTTCTCCAAAGCCCTGAAGTTACCAAATTTTTTGATGGCACCGTGGAAGTATATGTTGAGGAGGGGCTACGCTCCACCGATATGCAGTCATCATTATATCACCAACTCATACCAAATAGCATTCGACGCAGCAAGCCGAATCTCCAAGAAGGGGATATCTATAAACGGCGCGACGAGATCATCGCCAAACCCTCGACTACCGATAATCCATCACCGCACGCAACGGGCGGAGCGATTGACATCCGCCTACGCGTCAAGCCAAGCCCCTGGACACCAGACTTTGTAGCAGACAGCTTTATTGACATGGGGCATATGGATGGCGACACCGGGCCGCGCAATAATCCTGATTATTTTGAGCAAGCAACGCCACTGGCGGACGAGGATATAACCGCTCAGCGAAATCGTCGCTTTCTGTATAATCTGCTGACCGCCTATGGGTTTACGGTCAATCCCCATGAATGGTGGCACTTCGACTACGGCAACCAGCTGTGGGTATTTGTGCGGAATTATCAGCTGGGTGAAAAAGCCATGCAGGCGCTATTTGGGGCTGCCAAATAGCAGAGATAAAGACATCCTCATTTACACACTAAAACTCCCCGCCGTTTCCAGCGAGGAGTTCCCTTCTTAACGATGTACCTGGAGCCGCTACATCATCCCCATACCCGGCATGCCACCAGGCGCAGCTGGAGCTTCTGGCTCTGGTACGTCGACGACCAGTGCGCCCATGGTTGCTGCGGTTGAGGCGATAGATACCGCGTTCTGCACCGCTTCCTTGGTGACGCGCGCTGGGTCGATAACGCCAGCTTTTTTAACGTCCACCAGGCCTGCTTCCGGATCCATGACATTAACGCCACAGCCAGCCTTGCCCGCCTCGACTTGCGCCAGCAGCGCGTCGGCATTCAAGCCAGCGTTACGCATAATCTGTAGGAATGGCTGCTTCAGGGCGTCCTTTAGAATCTGCCGACCAGCCGCGATGCTGTCTGCACCGCCCACTTTCAGGCCGCCAGCCAAATTCACCAAGGTGACGCCACCACCAGCGACAATTCCCTCAGCCAAGGCTGCCTTGGTCGCTGCCACTGCGTCGTCCACGCGGAATTTCTTTTCATCAATCTCTGTCTCGGTCGCGCCGCCAACCTTGATGACAGCAACTTTGCCAGATAGCGCCGCTGCTCGCTTATCAAATTGCTCTTTTTCGTATTCGCTGGAAGCATTGTCGGACAGCACCTTGATCTGAGCGATCTGCTCCTTCACGGCTGACGGCTTGCCCGCACCCTCAACGATGGTGGTTTCGTCTTTGCCGACAATCACCTTGCGCGCTGAACCCAAGACCTCCAGGCCAGCATTCTCAAATGTCAAACCGTGATCCTCAGAAATCACCGTTGCACCAGTCAACACCGCGATGTCGCGCAAAATCTCCTTACGACGGTCGCCAAAGCTTGGTGCCTTGACCGCCACAGTGTTAAACACGCCCTTGAGCTTGTTCAGTACCAAAATACTCAGCGCCTCGCCTTCAACTTCATCAGCGATCAGTACGACATCCTTTTTCCCACTTTGTGCCAATTTTTCCAGCATCGGCAAGAACTCCTGCACGCTGGAAATCTTCTTATCGGTGATCAAAATCGCTGGCTTTTCATAAACCGCCTCTTGCCGACCGGTGTCGGTGACAAAGAACGGACTGACCCAGCCTTTGTCCAGGCTGAAGCCTTCAACAACCTCAGCCTCCAGCTCCAAACCTTGGCCAGCCTCAACCGTTACCACGCCGTCTTTACCAACTTTCTCGATGACACCAGCGATTAGTTTACCAATTTCCGCGTCGCCCGCCGAAATAGTTGCCACTTCCGCCACGCGCTCAGACTTGCCCTCAATTGGCTCAGCTAATTTGTTCAGCTCTTTGACAATTTCCGCGCCAGCCTGCTCGATGCCTTTGCGTAGCTCCATCGGGTTGTGACCCGCTGCGATCAGCCGGTTGGCCTCCTTCAAAATCGAATAGGTCAGCACCGTCACCGTCGTGGTACCGTCACCAGCCTGCTTGTTCAAGTTCTTGGCTGCTTGCTTGATCAGATCAGCACCAACCTTGTAGCCCAACGTCTCATCATCATTTTCTGGCAGCTCAATGCCTTCCGCTACTGTCACGCCATCGTGCGTCACCGTCGGCCCGCCAAACCCCTTGGCGATCACCACATTACGGCCCTTTGGCCCATAGGTTACTTTGACTGCGTCATATAATGCCTGAGCCCCGCCCAACACACGGCTGCGCGCATCATCATCGTAAAAAACTTTTTTTGCCATAGTTGTATTCCCCTTCCTTTTTATGCAACTGTCGCTAATACATCTTCTTCGCGGACGATCAAATAGTCAACACCGTCAACTTTCAGTTCAGTAGTTGTATATTCCTTATACACGATCTTATCGCCAACCGCCACATGCTTGACATCACTACCGACTGCTTTCACCTGAGCAATCACTGGCTTTTCTTTCGAGCTATCAGGCAGGTAGATGCCACTGGCTGTTTGTGTTTTTGCCTCTTCACGGACTGCAACAACGCGGTCGCCAAGAGGTTTGATAGGTGTACTCATTGCAATTCCTCCATTTTTTCTTGCATCGCTTCATCAGTATATCGTATCTTATTAGCACTCGTCAAGGGTGAGTGCTAGAAATTGAACTCGATATTCGCCTCACCCGGCTCCTCCGGATTTACCTCCTTTTCACTAACAAGTAGCTTTAGCCGATTATCCTCATCCTTTTCAATCCTCCCCGAGCCACAAACTGCCTCTTCTGCCTCAATAGTAACTTCTCCCATCGTTCGAATAGGGAATTCATCGAAACCTATTTCACTAAGCTTCATAACCGCCCTCAGCGCAGTCGCTCCAATATCACCCCCTCGCTTACGTCGCCGCGCAGCCAACTCATCGCCATCAAGACTGGGGGCCACAAGCAACTGCAACAGGACCGCACTCGTCTCGCTAGACCCCGTAATACTATCCTTAATCGCCTTTGCATATTTTTTCCTGAGGAACACTTCCGAGTCTAGACCTGGATCCGAGCTAATAATATCATATGAACGTATAGGCATCTTTGATATTATAAACTATTCTGATATATTATGCAACATTATGTCCAGCTTGCTGAATTACTACATCCATAACGGAGCGGTAATAGCCTTGCTTATTTCTAAGTTGCCAATTCTCCAAAATGAGCTTGTTACCAAAATCACGACCAGTAAACCCAGACCATACTGCCATGTACTCAGTATCTCCATGTTCTCTAGCGATTTTATTTGCTTTATCAGCGGCAGTTTGGCTTGATTTAATATCAATCCCAACCTCAATACCCTTATAAGTCACGACAATAATATCTATACCGTCCAGTTCTTCCTCGTCGTTTGCACCCCTGATGCCGTACACTTCCTGCATTGAACTTAGGACGCTCTCTGCCGCAATTTCCTGTCTCATACCAATGAGGATTATTTGTGCCGCATTTTCTGCATATTGAACAACCTCCTTGCTCTCACCCATCATCAAAACAATGTCAGTAACAAAATTAATCAACTGTTGCATCCCTGAACATTGTTCCGCGTCGATTATCTTACGAAGAGCATGGTTAAATGTTATTACTGGACCAAGTAATTTCTTTTTCTCGCAACGTTCCATCGTTTTACCATATTTGTCAAGCTGTCGCTGCGCTAACAGCCAATTTGGTATCGCTGCCATAAGCGCTAATTGACGAGTTTGGTCGCTCTCATATTTATGGGTTCGCCCCACTCGCTCCGATAGGGCTTGTGCAGCCATAATAGCAACTGCTTTTCCGCGCAGCACACTAGGCAAGCTTTCGATGAGGTGTACGCCCCACTCTTCGGTATTACTCTCTTGTGCTGGCTGTCGCTCAGCTCTTTGAGACTTCACCTCATTGATTGTTTTTTGGTATTCTGGTGTTTTTGTGACAGCATACAATAAGTCGTTCACCCTGCCCCAACGAGGTGGCGCCAACCTTCGTGCTGGTGTCCGTTCATGATTAAGCATAACTACAATGCATACTAGCATAAAATTGATAAAAAATCAAGTTTCTGATTCACTACCCTTATCAAAAGATGCTATACTATACTCATGAGACTCTTCAAAACCCTCATCTCGCGCATTCTCGCCCGCTCTGTCACTACGTTCTTCCTGCATAATCCGCACATCAAGCTCGTTGCCGTCGTCGGTAGTGTCGGCAAAACCACCACCAAATCAACCCTCGTCAGTGTCCTAAACTCCAGTTATAAAGTCCGCACTAACCGCGGCAACTTCAATGCCGAGTTTAGCGCGCCACTAGAAATCCTCGGTGTTGACTCACCGCAGAATCCCCGCTCGGTATGGAATTGGTTATCGGTCTTGGGCCGAGCCCGCCGTGCTGCCCGCCGCCAGCACGACCTCGACGTTATCGTCCAAGAATTCGGCATTGATCACCCCGGTGAAATGACCGCGTTCGGCCGCTATATTCGCCCTGACGTCACCATCGTCACCGCCATCGCACCCGAGCACATGGAGTTTTTCGGCTCACTAGAAACCGTTGCCCGCGAGGAATTTGCGCTCGCTGAATGTAGCGAAAAAGTGATCTACAACCGCGATGATATTCGCCCCGAATTCGTGGACTTCGCCGATTGCGGCCAAATCATTTCCTACGGCACCGAGCCGGGCGCCGACTACCGGATAGCTATCGGCAAATTTACTGAGGGCAAGGGCTACCGTTGCCGGCTCATCCACGCCGACCAAACCTCGCGTCCATTCATCATCCCCGTTGTCGGCGTGCATCAACTCCGCGTTGCCGGCGGCGCGGCGGCGGTGGCGTTAGAGCTTGGACTTGACATTGAATGTGTGATGACCATGCTCGAGAATTTCACACCAGTCAGCGGCCGCATGAATATTCTGCCCGGCATCAACGATGCGACCATCATCGACGACTCATATAATGCCAGCCCCCTCGCCGTAAAGTCTGCCCTGACGACACTTTACCAGCTACCCGCCAAAACCAAGATCGCCGTCCTTGGCGACATGAACGAGCTGGGCCAGACCGCAGCCGATGAACACGCTGCCATCGGCGCGCTGTGTGACCCGAAACAGCTTGACCACGTCATCACCGTTGGCCGCTTGGCCGAGCGATTCCTCGCTCCAGTTGCTCGGCAAAATGGCTGCACCGTCACCTCGTTCGCCAAGGCCACCGACGCTGCCAAGCTCCTCGCTCGCTTAGCCAATAAAGACACTACTTTCCTGTTTAAGGGATCGCAGGGCGGCATCTACCTCGAGGAGGCCATCAAGCCACTCCTCAAAAATCCCGCCGACAGCCAAAAACTCGTCCGCCAATCAGACGCGTGGCTCGAAAAGAAACGGCGATTTTTTGAAAGTGACCATTGATGAGCGAAAATGCCACATCAAAAAAATCAATTGCCACCCGCATTGTGCGCTGGCTTATTTACGGTCTGACAATTCTCGTTTTTGTGCTTGCAACTACCCACAATGACCATCTACACAAGCTCAACTCCGACCAATTTGGCCCGCCTGACTATTATTATGATTACTATCTGCACGACTCGATGTGGTTCATTGTGGCCATGCTTATCACCTTGCTGATGATAGGGATAACAGACCGGTCAATCACCGCCGCCCGCCACCAGAATCTGCGCAATCGATGGCCACTGGTTATAACAGGCGTCCTGTTTTACCTCGCAATACTGATACTGCTTCTCGATGTGACAATCGGCGGGTGGGGTATTCCTGGACGCTGCGGCAGCGGATTTTCTACAGGTAACTGCTTTCTGGCTGATGGACTCGGGGAATTTGTATACCTGTTCTGTATGCCGCCGCTTTTCATCTGCGGAACATCTCTTATGATTATCAATCGCCGCACCAAGTACCGCGAGAGCCGTAAAAAATCACTGCGATAAATTATAAAGGAACGCCAGCCAGAACAATGCCGCTACCGCGAGGCTGCTCAGCGCACAGAGTTTATATATACCCTTCAGCCACACCACCATCCACACTCCCGCCGCCGACAATAGCATTGGCAGCGCCATTGCCGCTATCTCAGTAACATGATATTCACGAATCCACCACGCATCCCACCTCGCCACAACAAAGAGCAGCACGCACAGGGCCACCGGTGCGACCACTAGCAAGATTACCACCGTATCGCTTAAATATGGTTTGTCCATCGTCGCTACATCATCTTTCATAACCTACCCCTCATGATAAATCGGCTGCGTTAGTTAATCAACCTGTCACTGCGACCAAATAGCTACCAAATGTAATGAACTTTCCTGGTCGTGTCCTTGATGCCTTGACGTACCTATTGACTATTCTTCACAATTAACCCCGTCAAACTCCATCAACGATTCACTCTGAACAGCTGAATACTCGTCAATACTACAGCAACGATACCAACTATGAGTCCGGTTCTCGCCCAATTAGAAAGCCCCTCAAAACCGCCCCCAAACAAAGATGTCTGTAGTAGGAGTAAAAACGACACAGGGATAAATAGCCATAAAATAGCCGCCAGATGTGAAAGTGGAAAATTCTTTCTTCTATTCGCAGAAGTAAACAATAATAACAGACTGATCACAGCTGCAATACATTCTATAATCAGCCCTATCTGATATGTATTACCTCGCACCACGAGTAGCGGCATGGTAGCCATAACGGCCGTCAATACTATATTCTGCGTTATCTTTTTATTCTTCACAACCAACCTCCTTCGGTAGCTTGTTTAGTTTTATTAATCTTCATAGGGTGATTAGCCATGTGCTACCTCACCGTCCCCCTGCGAATGGCTGTGAAAACCAAAAATAATGAAAACATCCTTCTGCCAGTGCAAATGTGCATACGACGAGCAGCACTACGGCAATGGAGCGTAGACTTTTATAAAAATTACCGTGAGCAGGTTTATAGCTATACCGATCACACTTGCCCACACAAGAATGATCCCTAACAATGAGTTAACTTGCCTCGGATTCATGTCTAGATTCGGTATTCCCGCGAATAGGCAAAATGCCATTACCGCCAATAGACACGTATAAGTTGTCGTGGCGTATTTTACAATCTTATTTTTCTTCACAGCCCACCCTGTTGAACATAACACATTTTACTTTCCAAGCTCACTAGAACCGTATCTCTTTTACAGCCTCGGACAAAAAATATCCAAAAACGAGTAATAAGCTGGCGACGATACTGGGCACACAACAAAATTTATAACCCCCAGAAGCTCTCACTAAAATGACAATGCCCGCTATCATAAATATAGCACTCAAAGCTAGCAACGAGCATTGTGCAACAAATATACTGACACCATCAGCCAATAGCGGACCGATTATGTAGTATTCTAGCAACAATATTAACATTGGGACAATAATTGATAATCCTACAATTATTTTCTTATTCTTCACAACTAACCTCCTTCGGTAATGTATTTAATTTTATTAATCCTCGTAGCTTATAATCTTTTGATCCTGGTTTGAGTGCTGGCGATAGGTAGTCTTCTGGTTTTAGGGCGTAGCATTTTTCGCTTACGTCTTTGGCGAGGATAATCGGTGTTCCTTTTTTGATGTCACCGTCAGCTTCTTTCATAACGACCAGTTTATTGAATGCAAGTCCGCGCGTCTCTTCGCTTAAAGTATGCCCAACCAGTGCATCAGCGTTATTCTGGTTTTTTGACTTGTCAACGTAATCGTTTGTGACGCCAGTCAGGTTGGCTGCTCGCGTATTGCGAAAGAGATAAATCCGATCCTCATCTTCGCCAAGTGATGACTTGCCGTTGCGAGCAGTATACAGGATGGGATCGGTGATCTCAGGGTCGCAGGCGTCGTCGATGCCGTCAAGGTCTTCGTCTTTATTAGCGGCTTGAGCGAAGACTCCGCAGGGTTGAAGTTTGTCCGGCGTGCCATTTTCGTCGATATCGTCCAGGTTTGGACCTTTGATGAGAATGGTTTGGTACAGTTCCTGCTTCTTACCATCTGGAACCTCGCCAGACACCACCAGCGTGTGATATCCAGCGGGCAAATCCTCAGGCAGTGCCACAGATCCATTAATTTCACCATTCTTATCAGCTTCAATCTCGCCCAAATCTCTTGGCTCAGAGTAAATCTTTACGTATACCTTTTTCCATGGCTTATACGGGCGTCTGGATGTTTTGATCTCTATATATTTTTCTTGAACTTTTGTTGCTGTCCCATTAGATAGTTTATAATAAGTAAACTTTATGTCTTCCTGTTCATTAGCAACATTAAAATAGGGAGGTGCTGGTATATTATCCTTTGTCGCAGAGTTGTCGGGACAAGTTGTCGCGTCATTTTTACAGATTTTATAGTCCGCAGGATTAACGCCACCTAGCTCTTTCCTAAAAGCACGAGCAATATCGGCGTGACCTTTGGCGTTTGGATGAAAACTCTCTTGAAACTCTACCCAAGGAAGTCGAAGATCTGGAATTCTACTAACAATCATCTCATTCAGCAAGAATGGGTTAACATGTCTGTCACTATTACCACAAAGCCAGTGATCTCCAAAAGCGCTTTCTATATCAACGTATTTGACGCCGGCTGCTTTCGCAGCCTGTTTAATAGTGTTATTAAGGTAGGTTATAGAATTTGTAATCATCTCTCGCTCCCTTGCACTCAAAGAAAGAAGGCCACGCCCAAAACATGGTGCATCAGGAGCGCCATTTACAAACTGAGGATAACCCAACACATAGATCTTTGTCTTATTGTTTGTGGCAGTTTTTAATTCTTCGTACAAAGATTTTAGCCGCTCAAATTGTTCAAGTATCTCGCTCTTAATGCGATTACGCATTTCAGGTTTTGCATACACACAATCACCTAGCGTAGACTCCGGCCCTACGCATGATACGAGCTTTTTACCAAACCCCACATCATTCCCGCCCGCCGTCAGCGTGATCACCTTTGGTTGATATTTCTTTACGAACTCGATTTGCTTGACGCGTCCTGGGATCATCTCATTGAGCGCCATCTTCTGCAATACTCCTTTGTTGTCATAACCGTGCAACCGCCCGAGCGGGCTGTCCTGGCCTTCGTAGCCACCCGAATTATCCCAATTCATGTCGTACACCGTCGCCCCACTACACGCAACCGACGCCCACGCCGCCGACGGGCCGCTCCCCAGCCCCATCCAGTTCGCCAGTTTGTACGGATACGAACGCGTGCTGACATGGCACTTTTCCTTTGGCGCGCCCTTCGCCTTATCTTCATTCACATCCGTCCACTGGCGATAATACTTCCGGTCAGTCGCTGGATTTTTATCAGTATCACCCTCGCCGCTGGAGAAGGAGTCGCCAAGGGCGAGATACTTGATATTGCGTCGATCGCCAGGAATTGGCTTACCCTTATAGCCGTCTGGATATTCGACGTCAAAGGTTGAGGTGAAAAGCTTTCTGTGCCGATCCTCGCGTATATGAACCTCCGACACTTGATACTGTGAATATCCCCATAAAAAAGCGGGGTCACACTGATTAGTAAAATTTTGAATAAGTCGCGGACTAGCAATAACTGCCGAATGTAGTCTTTCTGAGATGTTAATTCCCTTAGAGCGAACTATACTAAATGACCTCCAAGAGTCCTCCCCAAGGAAGAGCCCTCTGAAAGCTCCCTTGGTTTCTGTCCAATACACACTTATCAAATATGGTGATAACGGTTTCGTATTATTTTTCTGGTCGTAAACGACCGCATAATCACCGTAAGCCATTGCCCTACGTAGGCTGGCAACTGCATCTTGATGATAGGGGCGCTCATAGTAACGGCTCTGGCGTTCAAACAAGGTTAGCCATTGGCTAGAGTAATCACTTCCAAAAGAGCCACATGATTTGCCATAATAATTATTAATATAGTTGACCAGTTTCTTCGTTGTTATTTTATCTAATAAATCTTCATATCCGGACTTCTCAGGATACCACTTCGCGCCCGGATCATCCGAATTTATTTGAGGACCACTGTAGTTTTCAGGATAAACCGTCCGAAAATTAGATGAGAGGAGCTTGTTGTGACCAATTTCATCTATTGCAAATTGACTAGTACTGCCGCTAGTGTAACCTAAGAAAAATTCGGGTATACGATAATTTGAATTAATTTGCTGCAGTGCTGGGCTCGCTATGCTTGCAAAATATAGTTGTTTGTGCGACCCCGCCTTCCGCTGGACTACGAGTCGACGAACCTTGTTGACTTGCTGAAAACTAAGTTCAAAATCATCCCTACCATCTTCGGTCCAATATACAGCAGCCAGCGAGGCACTAGAATTGTTATTGTGATTATTCTTTTGTGTATAAATCACCGCGTACGCACCAGCTGGTGAATTGATGGCTTTTTCAAGACTTGCAACAGCTTCAAGGTGATGCGGATTTGCAAAAGATTTTTGTCTTTTAAAAGAATAAAACCACTTCTTCGCATAATCATCAGTCGGTGAGCCGCACGTCTTGCTATGATAATTGTCCACATAGTTAATCAAGGTCTTCGTCGTCACTTTCTCGACCAGATCACCATACTCAGAAGCCGCTCCAGCCGTCGCCGGCACCGCGATGCACACCGCTAACGTAGCCCCAATAACACTAATAATAAATTCCACATAAGCACCCCCTCCGTTATGCGTATGTCAAAATTGTACCAGACCGCCTCGCGCGCGACAAGAAACCAGCTACCGTCTACTCAAACCGTCGCCGCAGCGCGATGATGTCCAGCCGCGCTAATTCCTCGACGGGCAGCTGCCGCATATATGCAATTACTCGTGACGCCAGCGCCGGATCGGGACAATCGGGCCTCGTTGATAGCTGCCGACCAGCCTGCAGCGCCGCCAGTGCCGTCCGCATCTGCCGCCAAAAGGTATAATAATCAAGCTTGACCTTAACCTGATAGCCACCAGCATCTTCAATTACAAAACCCTCAATCCACTCGCCCTGCCACTGATACGCCATACCGTGAAGTTGATCAAGCCACGCCGCAAACTCGCTCCACGATGAAAACTCCGCCGCCAGACGTTTGCTGTCCGCCCCAATCTCGCGCGCAAATCGCTCCCGCTCCTGCCGGTCGACCGCCTCGTATGCAACCTGCCGCTTGACGATATCGAGCAGCACCAGCTGATCCGACTCATAGGCGATAATATGCGGGTCAAATCGCGGCAACATGACCTCAAACAATAGACACAGGTTATGACGGCGCAGATAATCAGTGATATACGGCAGTCTGTCTCGAAATTGCTCCAAAAATTCTCGCCGAAAGGCCGCCGCATAGTCACCCTCGGTCGTTGACTTTGACGCCATCACCAGCCCGCCCGCCGCCGAATTGTACCCGACTAATCCTAAAAATCCATTCTCTTTCACCCACGCCCGCGCCGGAAAGACCATCGTCTGCTCCAGCGCCGCTAGCTCAGTATCGCGCCGCTCGCCAATGTTAAAAAACTTGTCATAGGCCCGAATCACGATCTCGTTTGTCAGCGTATTGAGAAACAGTCCGCGCGCCCGCATCGTTTGCGTCGTCCATGTTTGACGATAAAATGCCTCGGGCTTGAAATTAAACGAGCTGATATCACCCGGCAGGATTGATTCGCGAATGTAACGATTCTGCCGCAGCTGGCTTAGGAACGCTGCGTTTTCCGGATACAGCCGCGCTGTTGCCTGTTGGTTTCGAATAGTGATTGGCGTCATGCCGTTCTCGTCCAGCCGCACTGTTCGCAGCTCGCCGCCAAACTCAACCTTTCCCTCTAAGTTATAGCACCGTTCGTTATAGCGCGTGGGATAATTTTGCCTGTTGCGATGTCCATGAATCTGAAACGTCGCGTCATCAGTCCGCGCCATAAATGCATCATCCACCGCCCCAACCTCATCATATGCCCCCACGCCGTGGATCAGCTGGCTAGTCGCCACCAATGGTAACTGCTCTGGCAGCGCACTGAGCCCGCCGTGTGTCACCAAAACCGTTTGCCCCCGAAACTGATACAAAACATATTGATCCATCCGCCGCAGCAGCCGCGCTACCTTGCGCTTATCGATGCCCGCTGCTTCCAGCTGCGGCTGGGTTTGTTCGCTAAATACCCGCGCTGCAACTGGCTGATCAGTCGCCCACTGCCAGAGGTATAGCTCATGATTGCCCTCCACAAACCGCACGTTTGGTCGGTCAAGTAACTCGTCACAAACAAATCGCATTACCGCATCATTCTCCGCACCGCGATCTAATAGGTCGCCGACAAAAATATACAGTTCATCGTCCCGAAGCGGATACCGCTCAAAATATTCCTTGAGCGGTGTATAGCACCCCTGCACATCGCCGATGTGATGAATTGCCTGATACCTATCAACGTTCTCTGGCTGATTGGTAAGCAGTTGACTCACCTCCTCAGCCGTCCGTACCACCGTCACCCATTTCGGCGGTGAACTCCGCTGCAGCCGCCGATGCATACGCTCAAGTACGCTACTCGGCACCACCTTATGGCTCGGCCGCTCTTTATTACGCTGCTGACATACCGCCAGCGGCACATCGGCAAAATCAATCACCACCAGCCGGTAGCGATATTTCCGGCACAGCTCGCCGTACGTCTTGAAATAATTTGGCGTCGTGTGTGTTGCATCAACCACCGTCGTCTCACCCCGCGTCATCCGCTGCTCCAGCATCTCGTGTAGCAACCGCCACACCATTGCGTCTTGACGCGACGGCATAGTCGTTTGCCCGTCAAGCGTCAACTGCGGCGACGCCAGCATCAGCCGTATCGCATCCGGCGACAAGGTATACATATCAAGCCCCTGCTCCGCGAGAAACGTCGACTTACCAGAGCCGGGAATCCCTCTGGTTACCAATAGTAGCCGCATACCTCACGCCGCCCGTTCCCGACCAACGATCTCGCGCACCACCTGGCCATCATTCCACGGCAGCCGCTGACCATTGACGATCCGATATTGCTCGTGGCCCATACCGGTGATCAGCACCATATCGCCCTTCTTGGCGCAGCCAAGCGCCCGCTCAATCGCCTGGCGCCGGTCGGCAATTTCCGTCGTTTTCGCGTCGCCGCGACCGCGCTCAATTCCCTCCTTCAACATTCGCCGGATTTGCTCCGGATCTTCGTTATAGCTTTCCTCGTCAGTCAGGAAAATCCGATCCGCTCCACGCGCCGCGATCTCGCCCATAATCGGTCGCTTGCCCTGATCACGATCGCCACACGCTCCGAACACCAAGATCACCCGCTGCTTGGTGATGCCGCGTGCCGCCGCCAACAGCTTTTCCAGCGCATCTGGCGTATGAGCATAATCAACGATCACGTCATAGCCCAGACCCTCAACCGCCCGCTCAAACCGCCCCGGCACAGCCTCGACATTGGCTACGCCTTCCTGGATATCCTCCAGCTTGACACCCAACAGATACGCCAGCGTCGTCGCAGCCGTCATATTCATCACGTTGAACTCGCCCGGCAGATTCGTCGCCAACTCCAAGTGCGTCTGATGATCCAGCACCACATCGGCCTCGGTGCCCTTGCGATACAACTTGACATGGGTAATTTTTGCCTCAGCCTCCACGCTTCGGCCGTACGTCATCTTTTGCTCGCTGGCGACAAACTGATTGAAATAGTCGTACCACTCATCGTCGCGGTTGAGCACGATAAATCGCGGGCGCAATTGAAACAGCTTGCTCTTGGCCGCCGCGTACTCTTCCATCGTTTTGTGATAATCGAGGTGATCCTGCGTCAAATTCGTCATCACCGCCGCCTCGATCGGCACGCCGTCCAGCTTGTGCTGATCCAGCGCATGACTCGTCACTTCCAGCACCACATAGTCAGCATTCGCCCGCTTGGCATCGCGGAAAAACCGCTGCATCCGCGCCGTACTCGCCACCGTAGCATTGAGGTCGTTGAGTTTTCGCTCGCCCGCCACCTCGATCACCGCTGTGGTAAACATCGCCGTCGTGAAGTGAGCTTCTTTCAAAATCTCATTGATATAGCATGACGTCGTCGTCTTGCCATTCGTCCCCGTCACCGCGATCACCCTGAGGTGCTTTGACGGATTGCCATACCGCGCGCTAACCAGCTTGACGCGCAGCCGCCGATACCCATTCTCTAACCGCCGGAGCATCCCGACAGGCAGCACTTTCCTCACAAACTTCACCAACATGGCTTTCATATCCCTATTTTACCACTTATATTTGCTATAATAAAAGCAAATGAGGATTTTGGGAATCGAGTCCAGCTGCGACGAAACAGCGGCGGCGATCGTTGAAGACGGCGAACGCTTACTTTCTAATGTGGTCAATTCCCAGATTGACATCCACGCCGAATACGGCGGCGTCATCCCAGAAATTGCCGCCCGCAGCCACCTGGAAGTTATCAACCCGGTCATTAAAAAAGCTTTGTCTGATGCTGGCTGCACCTGGGATGATATCGACGCCGTCGCCGTTACCTATGCGCCCGGCCTGATCGGCTCGCTGCTCATCGGCACGCTCGCCGCCCGTACCCTCGCCGTCATTCATAATAAGCGGCTCTACAAGATACACCATGTCGAGGCGCATGTGTATGCTAATTTCATCACCGAACAGAGAAAGAGAGGCTCAAAACATACCAAATTGCTGGAATTAACAACATCTGCACAAACCCGAGAGGCGAGCTTGTCAGATTCCTTGCGAGACGAGGACTGTTTGAGCAAAGCGAGTCCCGCAGTCGCCAAAGAATCTGACGAGAAAGCATCTCGGCGTGCGGAAGCCGTTGTTAATTCTAGCGATTTGGAGCTGTCTTTACCACATCATCAACCCGCCTTTCCCCTCCTCGCCCTCATCGTCTCTGGCGGTCACTCGCAGCTCGTCCTATTCCAAAATCACGGCGACTACCGACTCATCGGCCAAACCCAAGACGACGCCGTCGGCGAGGCGTTCGACAAGGTCGCTAAAATCATCGGCTTGCCCTACCCTGGCGGCCCTGCCATCGCCAAAGCAGCCGAGCTCGGCGATCCCCGCGCCTTTCACCTACCTATCGCCAAGCTCGCCGGCGAGTACGATTTTTCCTTCTCCGGCCTCAAGACAGCCGTTCTGAGGACCGTTCAGCGCGAAGTGGGCAAAGACTTCACCTTTCCGTCGCACGAGCTCCCTGCCCTAGTAGACGATGAACTGAGGCATAATATGGCAGCCAGTTTCCAGTACACCGCCGTTAAAACCTTGGTCGATAAGACTAAAAAAGCCTATGATAATTTCCAGCCCGCCTCCGTCGTCATCGCCGGTGGCGTCGCCGCCAATCAAGAATTACGCCGCCAACTGCGTGAGGCCTTACCAATCGGCATCGAATACGCGCCCATCCAACTCTGCACCGACAACGCCGCCATGATCGCCGCGCTCGGCTATTTCCGCGCCCGCATTGACCAACCCGCCGACCCGTACGACCTGGAGGTCCAACCAAGTTTATCAATGACAGTAAGCTAACGTTGTGAGGATTACAACATGAATCAACATTTTTTACAATCAACTGCCTGGCAAGCTTTTCAAGAGTCGCTCGGCCGCACCACCTTTCGCGATAGCGGCCCGGGTTGGGAATATTTGGCTATCCTGGAGCGCAGCACCGGTAATTCCCGTCTGTATTGCCCGTACGGCCCGACCGCCAATGACGAACATTCGCTAGCGGCAGCGCTTAACTCTCTAGCTCAGCTCGGCAAAAAACACCACATTACCTTCCTGCGCGTTGAGCCAACCAACCTCGACTCTGCTGCCCATCTCCAAGCTCACGGCTGGAAAAAGGTCACCTACCAAAAACTCCAGCCGGAGCATTCGCACGTCATTGACTTGACCCAGCCGCAAGACCAGCTGATCGCCCACATGGCGCAGCCAGTTCGCAATGTGTACCGCAATTATCATAAAAAAGGCGTCGCCGTTCACCGCTCGACCGACCCGCACGACATTGATATCTTGCTGAAATTTGTCCACCAAGTCGCCCGGCAGCGCGGCATTACGCCGCATCCTGATAGTTATTTTTGCCAACAAGCCACCACCCTCTTCCCACTCGGCGCCGCCACGCTGTACTACGCCACGCTTGATGATCAGCCCATCGCCGCCGCCTTGTTTTATCACAACAACGACACGCTATATTACGCCCACGCTGGCGCCTCGTCAGACCCGGCTCACCGCAAACTCAACGCTGGCACCGCCCTGCTGGCCGAGGCAATCATTGACGCCCAGCAGCGCGGACTAACCACCGCTGATCTTTATGGCATTGCCCCGGATGGCGCCGACAAGAACCATCCGTGGGCCGGCTTTACCAAGTTCAAACGCTCATTTGGCGGACGCGACGTTACTTTTGCTGGGGCTTGGGATTTGCCATTACAGCGCAGCCGCTACTGGCTGTACCGCGCCTACCAAACGCTGCATTAAAACGCCCCTAGCCAGGCATCATCTACGGTTTTGCCGCCCCTTTTTCTGTGGTATAATTGGCTTGGTAATATAACCGCGTGGAGAGATTATTTACGCCTATTGTCCGAGTTTTCACGTGAAAAATCTTGACGGTAGCGATGCTCGCTTTTCACGTGAAAAGTAGGAATTATTCATGCAACTAGCCAAACAATATACCCCAAACGATTACGAACCAAACATTTACGCCATGTGGGAAACCAGCGGCGCATTAGAGCCGACTGGCGTCGGCAAACCGTATTCTATCGTCATGCCGCCGCCCAACGCCAATGGTAACTTGCACATTGGCCATGCCCTGGACATGAATTTGAAGGATATTATGATTCGCTATCACCGCATGAAGGGTGATGATGCGGTATTTATTCCTGGGGCAGATCATGCTGGCTTTGAGACCTGGGTAGTTTATGAAAAAGAGCTAGCCAAACAGGGAAAAAGCCGCTTCGACTTTTCACGTGAACAACTATACGACCAAGTTTGGAAGTTTGTGGAAGAAAAACGCGGCAATATGGAGTTGCAGCTGCGAGCTCTGGGCGTCAGCGCTTCTTGGCAGCATTTGACCTTTACGCTGGACGATAAAGTCATCGCTACGGTGTACGAGACGTTCAAAAAAATGTGGGACGACGGGCTAGTATACCGCGGTGAGCGGATTGTCAATTATTGTACCAAACACCAAACCAGCTTCGCCGACATCGAGGTTGAACATAAAAATGAAACAGGGAAGTTGTGGCAAATCGCTTACCCGACGCTGGATAAAATCGGCGAAATTGTCATCGCCACCACGCGGCCGGAGACCATGCTGGGCGACGTAGCAGTAGCTGTCCACCCGGACGATGAGCGCTACAAGCACCTTATCGGCACACGGATTCTCCTGCCAATCACCGACGAGGAAATCCCGATTATCGCCGACGAGTACGTCGATATGAACTACGGTACTGGCGCGGTGAAAATTACGCCAGCGCACGACCCGAACGACTTTGAGATGGCCCAGCGCCACAATCTGCCGCTCAAGCAAATCATCAGCCAAGAAGGTAAGATGATTAATGTACCGCCGCAATTCCTAGGCCTGACGCCAGCAGAAGCCCGCACTCGCGTGTTGGCGGCTTTAGAATCGTTGGAACTGCGCCGCGGCGAAACAGACATTGAACACGCCGTCGGACATTGTTATAAATGCGGCAGCGTGATTGAGCCGATGGTTAAGGAACAGTGGTTTATTAAAATGCAGCCGCTGGCTCAGCCAGCCATTGAAGCCTTAGAGAGGGAAGAGATTACCTTTTATCCAGCCGCCAAACGCAAAGAGCTCATCGCTTATCTTAAACAACTGAAAGATTGGAATATCTCCCGGCAAATCCCGTGGGGCATCCCGATCCCGGCGTTTGTCAATGAGAACGATCCGCGCGATTGGATATTTGATATTCGTACCAGTGAACAAAAGATTGTTGTAAATGGCACAACATACATGAGGGAAGAGGACACCTTTGACACGTGGTTCTCATCCGGCCAATGGCCGTACATTGTCACTGATTATCTAACCAGTGGGGAACTAGCCAAATATTTCCCAACCAGCCTGATGGAAACTGGCATGGACATTATGCGGGCATGGGTGGCGCGTATGATTATGCTCAGTCTGTACCGTACTGGCAAACTGCCGTTCAAGGACGTTTACCTGCACGGTATGGTCAACGACGAGCACAATCAAAAAATGTCCAAATCCAAGGGCAATGTCATCAATCCAATGGAATTAGTCTCAGAATTTGGCTCAGACGCCACCCGCATGGGCATCATCGCTGGCCGCGCGCCAGCTCAGCATCAAGCCTTCAACAAGGGCGCGGTCATCGCTGCTCGTAATTTCTGTAATAAGCTGTGGAATATCGCTCGTTTCGTCGAGGCGCAAATCGGCGATGAACACCAAATCGTTGACCTGGAGCCGCAGACACCGGCCGACCACTGGATTATCCGCCAGCTGAACGACGCCGCCAATAACGTCGCCGTCCGCCTGGAGCAGTACCGCTTTTCTGAAGCCGCGGATACGGTCTATCACGCTATTTGGGACGACCTAGCCGATTGGTACATCGAATCATCAAAAACCGCTATCAACCGCCCATTACTGTCATGGGCGCTGGCAACTAGCCTGAAAATCGCTCATCCATTCGCGCCATTTGTCACCGAAACGATTTGGCAGACGCTTAATTACACCGATGGCATTTTAATGCGCGACCACTGGCCAACCCCAGAAAAGTTTGATCCTATCGCCGCCGAGCAGTTTGAACAGCTGAAGACGCTGGTCGCGGAAGGCCGCTGGGTAATCGCCGAACTGCCGGGCAATAAGAAATACCGCTTGTTATACGGTAATGACAGCCTCATCGCCGATAATCAAGACACCATCAAACACCTCATGCGCCTGGAGTCAATTGCACACACCGATCAACCGCGAGGCCTTAGGTTGGCGGCGGCAAACAGGGAAGCGTGGTTGGATATTGACGAGGAGACACTCTATCAGCACCAGACCGATCTGGAAGTGCGGCTAAGTGAAGCGCGGCGAACCCTGTCAAGCCTCCAAGCACGGCTGGATAATCCAACTTATGTTGAAAAGGCGCCAGCCCATCTCGTCGAGGAAACTCGCCAGCAGCTGGCCGAGCAAGAAAAGCTCATCCAGCGCTTCATCGGCGAGCTCGAAGTCATCAGCTCACGCTAATCGGATCGACTATCAGTCGATGCCCATCAATGTCACCATCGCCACCACGACTGACAAGCTTGGTGTGTAGGTGTTTGCGATCAGCGCTGCGCGGCGTCGTCCGCGGATGAGTTTGTCCGTCCTTTAGCACCCCTGAAAAATCATGATGGTCAGAGTGAGTGTGCGGTGAGGAATGCGGCTTGCTGTGATGGTCGTCATCAACCTGGCGCGCATCACTCATGAGTTGCCAAGCAGAAACAATCGCTTTATCAATATTCGTATCGTGTAGAAACACGCCGAGGCTGGTCGACAGGCCCAGTGCCATCGTGGTAGTAGTAATAATGTGTGATAAATATTTCATATTCTTTTTATGTTTATCTCTATGGATCTGGCCATAGCAATGTTAGGATAATAGCATAAGGTTTTTAATTTGTCAATAATATTTCCTGATTTAGATGGTGCCGTCGGCCCAAAATTCTATTCGATACCCACTCCGCGTACTAAACAAAACAATAAAATAAGTCCCGGATAAACCGAGACGAGAGCGGCATAACTCTGGCGGAGGAGGGGAGATTCGAACTCCCGCTACAGGTCTCCCCGTACTAACGATTTAGCAAACCGTCCCCTTCAGCCACTTGGGTACTCCTCCATGAGCCAAAAATAGTGTATCATAGAAGCAATGGTCTGGCTAGCCCCGCGGCTAGCAGGCGGGCCGCAAAACTTGACAATAAACCTAAGAGGGAGGATAATAACGCGCATGAAGAGGTTTTTCGCAGGTATCGTTAGCATCATGCTGACCATCGGTGTCGGCACGGTAGTTTTGAGCACTCCAGCGTTCGCGCTCGGCGAGGGCGGCGTCACTCGTGGCATCAATGATGCGCGTGGCGACGGCGTGCCAACCAACTTAACTAACGGTGACAGCTCGTTGGTGAAAAAAATTATCAACATCATGCTCTATTTCATCGGTATCCTCGCTGTGGTGATGCTGATTTTTGGTGGTTTTCGCTACGTTGTTTCTAGCGGCAACAAAGACGCCGTCACCTCGGCAAAGAACACCATTCTCTATGCCGTCATTGGTCTGCTCGTCGCCCTATTTGCTTACGCCATCATTCAATTTGTCCTCAATACCGTAATTGGTCTTGGCGGTAATTCTACCGACGTATAGCAGATCATACCGCTCGTGGTATACTAGACATATGGAAGAGCAGCCACACGCAACCGACACCGAAAACACCCAACAAGACGCGGCCCAGCCGATGACTGACTTATCGCAGCCCATCGCCTGGCAAGCTCCTGAGGGCGTGCAGGCCCACCGCACGACTGGCTGGTATATTGCTGTTGGTTTCGTAGTGCTTGCCCTGATGGCGCTGGCGATCTTTGTTTTTAATAGCTGGACATTCGCGATTTTGCTGCCGATTATGGCGGTGGCGCTCGTACTACTTCGATCCAAGCCATCAGCGATGGTCAATTACGCCATCAGTCCCAAGGGGGTTTACGTCGCCGACCGCTTGTATGATTTTAGTGAATTTCGAGCCTTTGGGCTGGGGCAAGACGGTGATCAGCACTCGGCAATTTTACTGCCGGTCAAGCGGTTCTCACCGGCACTGACCATCTATTTTTCTGAGGCCGAGGGCGAGACCATCGTCGACATGCTGGGGGCACGACTACCGATGCAAGAAATCGCGCCAGATGCACTGGAGAAGCTCATTCGGATCATCAGGCTATAGCTTGCCCCGAGTTAACAGGTGTGCTAGAATACAAAAGTTCATTGCCGCTGGCATTGAAAGTTCTTTATATTTTTGTTATAGCCAATCGGATTTCCGAAAGGCTGTATGCACCCGTAGCTCAGCTGGATAGAGCGTTGGCTTGCGGAGCCAAAGGTCGTACGTTCGAATCGTGCCGGGTGTACCATTTTTATTTGGAGAGGTGCAGGAGTGGTTGAACTGGCCGCTCTCGAAAAGCGGTATGGGGCAACCCATCGAGGGTTCGAATCCCTCTCTCTCCGCCAGAATCCAGTCGCTACGATTAATTGGAAGGGTGACCGAGTGGTTGAAGGTACCGGTCTTGAAAACCGGCGTGCGGTAACACGTACCGAGGGTTCGAATCCCTCCCCTTCCGCCAGACACGACATCATGAGAGAAAGATTAGAAACATTGGCCAAACGGGGGGTCGCTACGATAGCGGCCCTCGCTTCATTAGCGCTATCAGCGTCCAGCCGCCCAAACATCTCGCCCGAGCAGGCCAGGCACACCTACGTCGTCGGCATGGGTGATTCGGTCGCCAGCGGGGCAGGGCTGGGGGGTTACGACGACACAACAACAGAGTGCCGGCGCTCACCCGAAGCTTACGCGCGGCGACTCGAAGCGTCTGGCATTCCTTCAGATAACATTACCCTCGTGGCCTGCCGTGGCGCCGGGCCAGAGCATATCTCCGGCCAGCAGTTTGACGACCAGCCGCCGCAAATCAACGCCCTTAGCCCCGAAACTGATATTGTCACACTGTCGCTTGGCGCCAATATGATTGACCTTAACGCGGTGTTCGACGCCTGCCTGCACGAACGGTGTGACACGCGCAGCGAGATGTATATCGATGTCTTTCGCCGACTGTACTCAGACGAATATCGTCAGTCGCTCGAGCAAGCCTACCGCGCCATCCTTGAACATGCCCCCAACGCCCAGCTATACATCAACCTCTATACCACGCCCATCCAGCCACGCGACATCTGTCCAACGATTATCAATAACGATACCGATCACTTTGTCGCCAGCTTTATCGAGACGGTCAATCAAGCTATCCGCGACGTTGTCGCCAGCATGCACGAACCGCGCATCACCTTGGTCGAGCCGCCAAAGAACGTCGATGCTTGCGCCACGTTTGGTCTTGGTGTGGTAACTGGAGGTGACGACGTGGGCCATCCGACCGCTTATATCCATCACCAAATCGCCAAGGCAACCGCCGAAGCCATCTTACATGATAATAACGCCCCGCCGAAAGCCCGCACGTGAAAATCACCATTCTCACCATCGGCAAGCGGCACGAGCCCTGGGTGGAACCAGGCATTAAGCGCTTTTTAGAGCGCCTCAGAGCGCCATTCGTCGCAGAAATGATCATCACAATCCCACATTCCGGCCAAATCGGCGACAGAGCGCGCCAGGATGAGTCAGAGCGCCTGATGTCTCGCCTCAAGCCGCACGATTTCATCATCCTCCTCGACGAGCGCGGCCGCAACCTGAGCTCACCGGAGCTATCGCGGCTCATTCTTGATCACACCGATCAGCACATCGTTATCATCATTGGCGGGGCCTATGGCGTCACCGAGACGCTTCACCGGCGAGCCGACATCGTTTGGTCGCTATCACGCCTGGTGTTTCCACACCAGTTGGTACGGCTCATTCTCGCCGAGCAGCTGTACCGCGCCCAAGAGATCGCTCGGGGCGGTGCGTATCATCACGACTAGGATGTGGCGACGTTTTTACAGTAGCCTTTTTATCGTTCCCCTGGCGAGCGACAATCCCCACGCGAATGTCCCGCGCACCAGCCGCTCGTAGCGTTTGGGCTGCCGCTGTAATCGTTGAGCCAGTGGTAAAAATATCATCCAAAATCAGATAGGGAACATCGGCCCGAACGCCACATGCGCGGAAAAACTGCTGCGCCTGCTTTCGACGCTCAGCCGCCGAGCGAGCATAATGCTGCGTCACATTCGTCTGTCTGACCAAGGGTCGCTCGACTCTCAATCCCCGCCGCCGAGCAAACTGCCGAGCAACCAGCAACATATGATCATAACCGCGCTTACGAATATTGGCAGGGGCCGTCGGCACCGGTACAACCACCGTCGAGACCTCGTATTCTGGGAGCAGTTCGTCTAGGAGCCTAGCCAACACCCCACTGGCGGCACGTACGCGGTGAAACTTATAATCATCAATCAGCCGCGCCACCGCACCTCGCCGCCACAGCACACAGTCGAGCGCCTCGTAGGGCAGGGCATGTCGCCGACAGGCATTGCCATTAGCGCACGGCTGTCCACAAATAACGCAGACCTGACAATGATGCCGCTTTACCGCCTCAAGACACGACCGACACAAAAGCGAGCCAGTTGCACCACAACCATAACAATAATGTGGCGCGATATATGATAATAGCGTATCAATAGGCATTTTTCGCTTTTTCGCCTTTCACTCTTGATTATAGCGCACATAACCGTTATACTAATAGATGATATTGTCAATCAGCCTATAAAGGCGGAGGAAACATGGCACGCAAAAATGACGATTTGTTAATTGAGGATGAGCTAACTGCAGCTTTCTTGAATGATGATCTGGCTAATGACGCGCCGCAACCAGCCGCACCCGCAGCAGCACCGGCTACCGCAGCGCCCACCCCTGATGATGATTGGGAGGATGAGGCCGATGATTTGATGGGGCAGCTGGCAGTCGATGTATTTGAATCAGAAACCGAACTTATTATCAAAGCCCGGACGGCTGGTGTTGATCGTAACGACCTAGATGTCAGCATCTCGGACGGCATCCTCACGATCAGCGGCACCCTATCAAGCGGCGACGAGACCGATGTCAAGAACTGGCATATCCAAGAATGCTACTGGGGCGAATTTAGTCGTACCCTGGCGCTGCCCGTCGCGGTCAACGAAGAAGGCGTCAAGGCCGAACTCAAAGACGGCGTGCTCACCATCACTTTTGAGAAAATTAAACAAGAACGTGCCAAGAAGATCCAAGTCTTGTAGTCCTTCGCCAGACCCGTTGACGTCATAGTGTTTGACGCCGCCAGACAACCAGAATAAAACACCCTCGCCATAAACGAGGGTGAATTTGTCGTAGACAGGACGCGGTCTTATGAACTTACACCGCGCGACGTTGTGAGAACAAAGTTAACGATCGCATAGGCAAAGATCGCCACCACCAGACCAATCACCGCGTACATGATGGTGTTTTTAGCAGTGGTCACCTTATTCGAGTCACCAGATGAAGTCGTGTAAAGGATACCGCCCCAGATCAACATAATCACCGACAAGATACCGACGAAGTAGAGAATACCGTTGACAATACCCTTGACTAGTTGCTGTGGATCGTCAACCTTCTCGGCAACCCGATCACCCTTTGAGTCGCTGATGCCCTTGTCCAGGTTGTATTGTGCCTGGGCCACTGGTACTGTCGCGAACGCCAACGCTAGCGTAGCCACAATACCAACAACGATGAGTTTTAATTTGTTCATTCTTGATTCCTTGTTTACCAGTTAATATAGTTTCAGCTGTTATTCTATCATCATTTAGCTACTTAAACAAGCCAAAGACCCAGTTAACGATAGCGTACGACATGACCACCACAACGATACCGATCACCGCGTACATGATGGTGTTTTTAGCAGTGGTCGCTTTCTGGCTATCGCCTGACGAGGTAATGTACTGAAAACCGCCCCAGATCACAACGATAACCGCCACCGCACCGACAAAGTAAAGAAAGATATTAACCACCTCGCCAATGGTTGTACCGATAGGCTTCGTGCTCATCTCCTGTGTTCGAGCTGCGTCCAAACCGCTCTTAAATTGGGCCGACGCGGACGGCAGGGCGATCGGCATGACGACGGCCACGGCAGCAACCGCTACTGACAAAACGGCGGCTACGAGGGTTTTTCTATATCGTTTCATACATTTCTCCTTTTTTCTTATATTTTGCCAAACACAAAGTCAACGATAGCATACGATAGAAGCGCGACGGCGACACCGATCACCGCGTACATGATGGTCGATTTGGCGGTTTTGACCTTGTTAGAGTCGCCGGCCGAGGTTACATACTGAAAGCCACCGATGATGATCATGATGACAGAGATGGCGCCGAGGATGAGCAAGATAGCATTGATGAGGTTCTTGAACAGTGGCTGCACCGTTGCGCCACGGTTTTTACAGACTTCACCACTGGAGCCCGAGCAGGCGCCGTAAATATCGACACTCTGGGCGGATACACTTGAGGCGACTACCAACGGGACAATAAGCGCCGCTATCATGCCGATAATGACTACGAGTTTTTTCATATTGCCGATCCTTTCATGCCACTAATGACAAAGTTAGTAATGAGAAATGCGGAGAGGATGATAATGATGCCGATAACGGTACCGAGAATGGTGTTTTTCGCCTTGGTAAGCTTGTTGGTGTCGCCGCCCGAATTAGCATAATTGATACCGGCCAGCACCAACATCAAAATCGCGATCGCCCCGGCAAAGAAATACACCGTATTGAGAATGTTACCCAGTGCATCCGCCGAGGCACTGTTCGTCGGAATACCCAGCGAATCTGGCGACCCCAATACACCGGCTACAAATCGCATCATGATCGCGGCAACCCCAATCCGTCAGCTACGACATTCACCAGCGCCACCGAGGCGATAGCGATCACTAGGCCGATCGCCGCATTAATCACCGTTTTCATGCCATTGGCCATCTGTCCCGGCTCACCATTGCTCGTCAAGTACAAAAAGCCGCCGTATATCACAAAGCCGACCGTCACAAAGCCCGCCAGCTGCAACAGATCCTCGACAACATTCAGTATCGCCCGCCAGATAAAGCCGTTGAGCGTGGCGTAATTACCCGGGTCGTTTTGGGCGCGCTTATCGTTATTATCGACAATCGCTTTGAGATTACAATCCGACTTGGTCAGCCCGTCATACCACGGCTTGAGCGTCAAGATGTTACCGCCACAGGCCGCGCTGGCCGGCGTTGCCTGAACCACCGACAGCATCAGCGACCCCGCGATCATCAGCCCCAGCGCGATCACAATGTGCTTCATCAGAACACCCCCCCAGGGATCAGGAAGTTGGTGATAGCTACAAAAAACGCGAATATGATGAGGCCGATGGCGGTATTGACCCAGAGCTCTTTGGCCTTTTTGATATTGTCCGGACTACCGCCAGATGCAGAATAGAGAATACCGCCGTATATCACCGTACCGACCGCCAAGATGCCGATACCAGCAGTCATGATCTGGATAACCATTTTGATGATACCGAGAATAGCAGTATCGCCAGTCGCACCGCCACAGTTAATGATTGAGGTCTTTGTGCCGCCGCATTCAATATCAGCGAACGCAGACATACCAGACAGCACGACGCCACAGATAATGGTTGCGAGAAAGATGGCGATGATAAAAATATTTCTTTTTGTCATATACGAATCTCTTACCCTAAATTGTAAAATAGTGGCGGGAAAAATGCAAACGATTTCTTGAAAAAGCCATAAAAGTTTGCTATCATACGAAAAGTTATGCGCCCGTAGTGAAGTTGGCCTATCACGCCTCCCTGTCACGGAGGAGATCGCCGGTTCGAATCCGGTCGGGCGCGCCAGAATCAGAATATTGTTGCCGAGCAGCCCATTTCTTTGTAGAGTTAAGGGCTGTTTTTGTTTACTTTATTGCCGTTAGGGTATTGCTAAATTTACAGAATGTGTTACAATGATGCTATTCAGAGTTTCATTATCTACTCTGAGGTGGATTAAAACTACTCTATGACTGGCCACCGGCCAGAGAAAGGACTCCAAGCGTTATGGCACGTTCACATGAGAGCTATGACCCAAGTAGTTCAGATAAATTAACTCGTCGCGGGATACTAGCCGGACTGGTTGGCGGAGCAACTATGCTGCTTGCCGGTTGTGGCGAAAGAGATCGGATAGCCGTTCCCCCAGATTACTCTACACAAAGCGCCTCACCATCAGAGTCACCATCCGCCTCACCATCACCGACTGAGACTGTTGATCCAAAAGACTTGGCCGAGAAAAGATATGAGCAAGTTAGAAAAAAGTATGCGGACATAACCCCCGAAGGGTTTGCTAGACTTACGGACGAAGAGCGCTTGTTACCATGTAGGGAAGAGCTTCTTCTTGCAGAGGCGTGGGGAATCATACATAACCCAAACAATAGTTTATATAATCCATCAACGGGGGTTAAACCTGGTGAATTTTACGGAATACCCGCATCACCAACAGATTCCCCCGAAGAGGTCGCGGGCAAGCTATTTCTTCCTGTGGTCGCGGCTTTCGATGTTGGTCCGTGGGACCCTAACTTTGCAAGATATGTAGCATCTGCGGCAATCTATGGCAATCCTGAGTTAAGAATATCCGTCCTAAACGATATGTTGCGCAATGGAAAGATACCAGGCCCAGAGTACGACGGCAAAAAGGCCATAGCGACACTTCTAGAAGCTAAGGACGAGAAAGAAAAATCGAGCTACAAACATAAGGTGCCCGGCTCAAATATGTTTCCGATCCTTAAGCCAAGGTTTTGTAGTGCCAAACCCGTTGTGGATACAAAGACTGGCAAATCACTACCAACGGAAGGGCTCCAGATTTTTACCGAGGCAGAAACCACCGGCACAATTCTTGGTATGGCCTGGAGGGTTGTAATAGACAATGGATTGTGGCGAATCGTTGATAACGAGGTTAGCGATCTTAAGTCTACTCTTGATTAATTAAAAGGCATGGCCGTATCGCCACAATAAATAATACCTCAAAAGAGAGGCCACTCGGGGTTTCTCTTTTGAAATTATAGCATAAGCATGATACTATATTACACATAATGCTTGCGCAAAAGAAAACCTCGCATAAACGTATTCGCGCCATTCTAATCGGACTTGCCGCACTATTGGTCGTTCCGATGCTCATGACGTTTTTCGCGCTGTCGCCGACCGCTAACGCGGCTCGGGCGCGCCTTGATTATTCGCCATACCTCACTCAAGTCAAACAGCGCTCTCTCGCGTTGGCCATGAGCAACTGTATTAGTCATCGTCAAGGATTTGATGGCGGACTCACTCCAGCAAGAATCGCCAGCGGCGATTGGGGCGGCAGCTTCACTACTGTCACTACCGTCGGTCCAGTTGCTGACGGTGACGATGGGCAGTTTAGCTGTAAAGAACTAGTGTCCGCCACACGAGATACATTTGGCTACAGTTCTTTTACCGACATGTTCTGCGCGCTAAAGGGTGAGTGGCGAGATGACGCCGGCCTTGACTGTATTAGCAATATAACCAAGGGCGAGTACAGCGGTGGTAGGTGGAATATACCAAGGGACAGGGGCACGTACGCAATTCAGGTTCTTGAAAAAAAGGCTGGTAAAAGCCTAAAATTCGACTCGGCATTGGTTAATTATTCCACGGCGATGGCAGCACTCTTGTCGGCCCAAAACGCTGGTTGTAAGGCCGAGTGGCGAGGATATGATAGCGGGGATGACGCCGCAAGTAATGACATAAAGGCCGATCAGCGCAATAAAAAAATAGCGGTTGCTTTAACTGACAGTACGGCAGCTTATGGATATTTTTATCTCCCGGATGCAGGTAAAAGAGTTCGTATGTTTCATGGAGCTGACTCGCCTTATGGTCCTTCTGGTGGTGCAAAAACAGAGATGTCATGTGCGGAGATTGCACAGTGGGCATCAAACAACGCTGAAGCAGCCGCAAAATCAGCAAAAACCGACTCTACTGAAAGTACCCGTAAGGCTATCCGTAGCGCCCTCATAAAGAGGTGTGTCCAGTCACGAGGCGGAGGGCCTGCACAACAAATTTGCGAAAGCCAGGTTGATGGCTGGATGAACGCCTGTAAGGATAAGATGCCATCAAGTGGCAACGTGGCAAACTCTAGTGAATATGTTGATTGTCTGAAAAAACAATCAGGGTATTCTGAAGACGACATAAAAAGCTCTCTTTCTAATATAACCGCCGACACCCCATCCGGTCAAAGCGATAATGGTAATGACGACAGACCCGACTGCGCCGTTAAGGAACTCGGCTGGCTCGTCTGCCCGGTGATTAATTTTATGGCACGTATAGCAG
Organism: Candidatus Saccharibacteria bacterium oral taxon 488; assembly: GCA_013100825.1. NCBI lineage: Bacteria > Candidatus Saccharimonadota > Candidatus Saccharibacteria bacterium oral taxon 488. The sequence goes on along the minus strand of CP040001.1, from coordinate 17,424 downwards.
ACGCGGCTTTCGCCATGATCGCCGACAACTTCCTAAAGATTGAGCCAGGCCTTGCTTCTGGAGGTGAGGTACAGGCAGCCTGGGGGATCATGCGCAACATTGCCAATGGTGCGTTTATCATTATGTTCTTAGCAATCATCATCTCACAGCTCACTGGCTTTGGCATCTCAAACTACGGCATCAAAAAGATGCTGCCACGGCTCATCATCGCCGCAATCTTGGTGAACTTATCAATTTACATCTGTCAAATTGCCGTTGACTTATCTAATATCCTTGGCTACGGCCTGCGAGCAGGCCTGGGTGGTATCGGTGACGGTATTAGTGCTGCTAATAGTGTCCTAAAGTCAGGACAGGGAGGCGAAACCTGGGGAGGCATAGCATTAACTGTCCTCGCTGGGGCTACGGCCGCAGTTCTCGCTCTTGCGGTTCTAATCGGAGCGCTTGTTTCCGGACTGGTCGTAATGGTGACTATTGCCGCCCTATTGATCGCCCGCAAGGCACTCATCGTCATCCTTATCGTTATCTCACCGCTGGCTTTTGTTGCCTTTCTATTGCCGAATACCGAAAAATTCTTTAGTAAATGGCGCTCAACCTTTGTGGGGCTACTCATGGTCTTTCCAATCGTTGGATTGCTATTCGGCGGTGGTATCTTGGCAGGATCAATTGTTAAAGCGGGAGCTACAGATGCCGATAATATGGTCATGCAGATTGTCGGTGAGCTAATCAAAGTCCTGCCACTCATCGCCGTGTGGAGTGTCCTCAAGAAAGCTATCGACGTTGCTGGGGCGATCGGTCAGCACATCAACAACGCTGGCGGTAGTCTCGGTGGCAGCGCCAGAAACTGGGCAAAAGATAGGTATGATAGTTCACGGCTTGGCGAGATGCAAAAATTCCGCAAGCAGCGACGACAGCGCCGCAAGGCCCTCATGCGGGCCGGGGCATGGGAGGGTACCGGAGCCCTAGATAAATTCTGGAGAAATCGAAAATCTCGGTTCAGCAAAAGATTTAACGAGAGCGCCTTAGCAAATAACCGCTTCCTCGGAGGAGATTATGGTATTCGCAGTGCTGCCGAAGGTCAGGATGCGGTTGATGACGAAGAGCGCAAGACAGCAGAGCGTATGCTTGATTATCGGTACAACGGCGATGCGGCCGCTGCACTGAGGGGTGCTGGAGACAATGAGATACTTAAACACATTGCCTTTAAGAAATTAGAGTCAACTGGTAAGCGCGGTGCCGAACAGATGTACGAGTATCTCCAGGGTGGTGGAACCATCAGCAACCGCCGCATGGCGGAAACCCTCACCAGAATGAAAGATGACCATGCCGGCCTGTTTGAAATGGGTAGAACGGCCATTGACCAAATGGAACAGAACGGGGCAACCTCGGTCAGCTTTAGCCAGCAACAAATGGCCGAACTGACCGCCAAGGGAGTCAGCGGATTAAGTGATGAAAAATTGGCACGACAGACATCCAGTGCAATTAAGATCGCTGGTGAAACTGAATTCACCAAGGGCGACCATAAAATGGTCGGTGTCTCCGCCGAGAGGGCAGCCTCAGTGCTTGACAATAAACGTATTAATACCTCGATATCAGGTAGTGCGCGCAAAGAGCTTGAAAACATACGAAACAGCGATAGAGCAGCCGAACCCCAGGAGCTGCGGGTACCACATGACATGAGCGGCGTAACAGCAGATGACGTCAAAAATGCGATTAATTCTACGGTAGAAATTAACAATATCACCGAGGCAGTCCCGTCAGACACCCCGACGGGGAGAACATTCGTCGCCGGAACAGGCAGAGGGCCAGCTCCACCGCAATCCCCACCTTCAGCACTGCCAGATAATCAAAGTAACCGCGATAATCGAAACAATAATCCACCTGCCGCCAGCTAAAACTATTGACTTTTCTCTGTAAAAATGCTACCATTACCGGTAATGGAGTGGTTACGTTCACGAGAGCGATCATCAATGCGATGGTTGCAGTGGTTTATATTGCTGGCAGCAGGCCTCCTAGTCAGTATTTTTTTGAGTACGGTCGTAACCTCGGGCCAGGCGCTAGCGGCGGACGCGAAATGGGATAGTAGCAAAATATCCTACGACAACGAGACGTTTGAACGGGTTTCTGATGCCGACAAACTAAAAGCCCTTGATTTAGGGGCAGACCAGATGGTCTACATGCCGAAGAAAACCGTGGCCAATAACCAAGATATTCGGGTTGTCCACTTTCCGTCAACAGGCGACCTCGGATCAATGACCTCGGTGTCCCTAACGACATTCACGTACACTGCGCCAAACACTTACACAAAGAAAGAATCGACCACACTATCAATTGACCCACCGAGCCAAAACTCCGCATCTTCGTGCGAGGTTGCTGGCGGCATCGGCTGGATCCTTTGTCCCGTTTCGGCGTGGTTAGCTAGTTCCATCGACTGGATGTTTGGGGTGCTTAAAAGCTTTCTCGTGGTGCCGCCGCTTCAGACGGGTAATCAGACTAGCGGTATCTTTCTGGCCTGGAACATCGTTCGCAACATCGCCAACAGTATCTTTATCGTCATGTTCATAGTCATTATTTATTCACAAGTTACTTCTATGGGCATCTCCAATTATGGCATCAAAAAGATGTTGCCTCGGTTGATTGTCGCGGCGATACTGGTTAATTTGTCGTTCCACGTCTGCGCCATCCTCCTTGACCTGTCAAACATCGCCGGAAGTGCGCTCCAGGACATGTTCATGAATATTCGTAACACAGTCGCCACCCTAGGTGGATCTGCGCCAGCGTCTGAACCAATGACCTGGCAAGAGGTCACCTTCCAGATTTTGGGAGGTGCCGCTGGCGGTGCGGCGTTGGCTGCGGGGCTCCATATGCGAGCCGAGCTACTTCCTTTTGTTGTGCCGCTTTTGTGTGGCATTGGACTCGTTATTCTTCTCGTTGTTATCATTATGGCCGCCCGTCAGGCGTTGATCGTTATTTTGATTATCATTTCGCCGTTGGCTTTTGTGGCTTACTTGTTGCCGGGTACGGAGAAGTGGTTTGACAAGTGGAAGGACGTCTTCTTGACGATGCTGATATTCTTCCCGGGGTTTGCGGCAGCCTTCGGTGGAGCGCAGCTGGCAGGCTCAGTCATTATGCAAAACGCCGCAGGCCCGAACGGGGCAGTGATGTATATCCTCGGTATGGCAGTCCAGATCGCGCCACTCGCCCTGACACCACTAATGATCAAGTTGGGCGGCGGACTCCTTGGCAAATTCACCGGCCTCGTCAACGACCGCAGTAAGGGCTTATTCGACCGATCTAAGAACTGGGCAAAAGAGCAGAGTGAGATTACGAAACATAAAAAACTCAACAAACGTCCAAATAGTAAATTCACCCCAACGGCGTGGCGACGCAGGCTGGCGCAGTCATCGCAAAACCGTAAGGATATGCTAGAGGAGCTGCGTAATCAGTCAAACGTACAGCGCACCGAAACTGCTAACTACAGGAAGCTTGACCAGTTTAGGCGCTCTGTTGGAGAAGATAAAAATATCGCCGAAGGAAGACTACAGTCAGCATGGAACGCACATCAAAGCACCAATCAGGCGGCCATCGTTCAGGATTTCCAATCACGGTCCATTCGTCAGATGGTTGATGCTGAGAAGCAGGTGCTCGACAATCGCTTTACGGCGCTTCAGACTGGACATGGGGAATTGCCAGAAAATGTTGCCGATAATACCGCAGTCCAAGAGGCTGTACAACGAGCACGCGATTCACATCAAACTCTAGCGGTTCAAGGTTTGCGCAAGAGCGGTATCGATCGTGTCCTTAATGATCAGTTCGCCCGCGCCATGCGTGATGACAATACCGGCGCAGCACTTCGATCAGCTGCTGGTGGTATTGAGGACGCTTACTATGCATCAATTCCAGGTATGAGTGATGACCTTGGGTCGCGGCGCGCCGCTGCCGCTGCCGCTCAAACGGTGAGTGCTGCCTATGAGGAATCAGTCAAGAATGCCACCGCTATCCTCAACGGCAGCAACGTGAGCGATGCCGACACAGTAAGTCTCATTGGTGGCAACGCTGTCGGCAATATACCAGCAACCGACGATATCAGGAATGCAGCTGGTCGCAAGATCGCAAGCAGTCGTGGTGCTAAACCGCTACTCGATATGCTCAGCAAGGTACAGATGAACAATTTGACAGACGACCTCGCTCAGGAGCTTGGTGTTGCGCTGAAAAACAATAGTGCACGACCATGGTGGCTAGGTGGATCGGAGTGTGTTGATATACAGGCCAATGCCATCAAGGATACTGGTGACGCCTTCAAGGTGCGCAATATGATAAAGGCTTTTGAGAAGGGTAAGTTGAGTGCTGACAAAGCCCTGGCAAGTGACGCGGTGTTCCTTGAGGATACGCTTGATATGATGCAGAAGCATAATATTGCCGCACAACTGACACCAGAGGCGAAGAAATTCCTTAACAAGAGCATTACAACTGTTTTAACTGATAAGCTATACAGGGGCCGATATAGTCGTGAGCAGGGAGACGCCCTCAAAGGCATTCAAAATCTGCTATAATAGTACCCAATGGCTGTCTACAAAGTTCCCCAGGATGTGGAAGCTGAAGACAAGCTGCTCGGGCCGTTTAGTTTCAAGCAGTTTATTTTCTTGATCGTCGCGATCGGCATGATTGCGCTGGCGTGGGGGCTATTCTCGGTGCTGCCGCCGCTGGCGATTATCCCGGTGCCGGTTGCGCTATTTTTCGGGGCGTTAGCCTTGCCGCTGCGCAAGGATCAGCCGATGGAGGTGTACCTCGCGGCGGTTATTTCGTTCATTCTTAAGCCCAAGCAGCGATTGTGGCGAGCCGATGGTATTGAGCGAATGGTCGAGGTGATCGCCCCGCGGGTTGAGGAAAAGCAATACGGCAAGGGGTATGACCAGGCCGAGGTCAATCGCCGGCTGTCGTATCTGGCGACGCTGGTGGACACACACGGTTGGTCGGTGCGCGGCGTCGATAATCCAAACAGCTCGGTGATGAACAGCTCGATGCAGGCGGATTGGTACAATGAGGCTCAGACCGCCCAAGACCCGCTCGACCCAAGTAGCAAGACAGCCCGCGCCTTTGAAACACTCATTGAGCGAGCCGACGAAAGGCGCCATGACGAAATTGTCCAGCAGATGCAACGATCTCAAGCCACCCAGACAACCACACCTGTCCAAGACGACCAAGCCTACTCGCTACAAACCTCGACCTTCAACCCCTATCCAACTATGCAGCAGTCTATCATCACGCCCATCAGCGAGCAGACGACCGCGACGGCCCACACCGACCAGGCGCCCCCTAGCACAGCACCCGTCTCGCCTGCTATAATGGATCTAGCGCGTAATCACAGCGATCTGTCGGTCGCCTCACTGCAACGAGAGGCCGGTCGCATCCAAAAAGAACATGATAAGGAAGTCGTGATTTCGCTTCACTAGGTGGGATGTCTATGCAACCAGATCAGCAACAGCAACCATATCACTATCCACCAGATGCAGCCGCTGCACCACCGTTTGGTGCACCATCAAATCCGCCAACCATGCCGGGGGTCATTGCCTCTGGGCCTGACCCAGTCTCTACGGAACCAACCTCACCGTATGCTCAGTACCCTGATCAGTTCAGCCCGCTGCCACAGCAATTACCGCAGGCGCCAGCCCAGCCACAGCCGATGCCAAGCGCACAACCCGCGGCACAACCAGCCCCCAGCCCACCGTCCGCACCCGAGCCCAACCAACCACAGCAAACCCCGCAACAGCCCGCCAAGCAGCCGGCCAGTCAGGCAAAACCTCAACAAAAAGGCCCGACCAGCACCCAGAACACGCTGCTATTTTCTGAGATGCGCGAGAACATGATTATCATGAATGACGGCAGCTTTCGGGCAGTCATCCAGTGTCAGTCGATTAACTTTGACTTGATGAGTGGCCGCGAGCGTGAGGGAATTGAATTTAGCTACCAAAACTTCCTTAACTCGTTGTATTTTCCGGTTCAAGTGCTCATTCGCTCACGGCGCGTTGACATCGGGCCGTATATTGACCGCCTGATTGACATTCGCCGCAACCAAGACAATATGCTCCTAAACGTGCTGATGGATGACTATATTAACTTTATCGATGTCCTCGCCCAAGAGGCTAATATTATGGACAAGGATTTTTATATCGTTGTGCCGTATTATCAGAGCGGCGATATGCAAGTTATCAAACAGCAGGCCAAGGGTCTGTTCGATAGCTTTTTTGGTGGCAAGAAAGACAATGTCGTCACCAAGATCGAGCAGACCGCCTACGAGAAGGCCAAGGATGAAATTAAGAACCGAGTTGATTCAGTAATGAGTGGGCTGTTTCAGATGGGCGTAAAGAGTTCGCAGCTTAATACCAAACAGCTGGGCGAATTATTCTACAGTTCATACAACCCTGACGTGGCACCGCAACAACCGTTGAGTGTCGGCGCCGATGAACTAGCAACGACCTATGTTCGCAAGGGACGAGGCGAATCGCCACATGGATATGGAGGAGTACGACATGGCTAGGAAAAAGAAGCTAGACGCCATTGATATCGCCGCCCAACAGCGGGCCCGCGAGCAGGCCGAGGTTGAGCAAGCCTTTCTCACTGGCGTGAGAACCTTGCGCGACTTTATCGCCCCGAGCAGCCTCGAGCTCAAATCCGACCACTTCCGCCTCGGTTCAAAATACGGCCGTACCATGTACGTCTACGGGTATCCGCGCGAGTTATACACTGGTTGGCTCAGCTCGGTGATCAATATCGACGAGGTGCTGGATATTAGCATGTTCATTTATCCAGTTGACACCCAGGTGGTGCTCAACAACCTACGCAAGAAAGTGACGCAGCTCGAGGCTAGCCTCAGTATCAACTCTGAGAAGGGCAAGGTGCGCGACCCAGCGATGGAAGCGGCATTACAGGACGCCGAGGAACTACGTAATCAGCTACAGATTGGCTCGGAAAAGTTCTTCCGCTTTGGCCTTTACATTACGATTTATGCCGACAGCATTGATGAGCTCAACTTTATCCAACACAAGATCGAGACAATTTTTGGCCAGCAGCTGGTGTTCTCTAAAGTTGCCTCGGCCCAACAAGAGCAGGGTCTCAACAGCACTATTCCACAGCTGACCGACCAGCTTCAGGTTCGCCGCAACATGAATACTGGCGCTATTTCCACCAGCTTTCCGTTTACCTCAGCTGACCTGACCGACGGCAAGGGCGTGCTCTATGGTATCAATATGCATAATAACGGCTTGGTGATTTTTGACCGCTTCTCCCTCGAGAATGCTAATATGGTGGTGTTCGCGAAATCTGGTGCTGGTAAGTCATTCACCGTCAAGCTGGAGGCGCTGCGCAGCATGATGCTTGGTTCAGACATCGTGATTATCGACCCAGAAAACGAATACCAGAAACTGTCCGACGCCGTTGGTGGTAGCTACATTCGACTCAGCCTCAACAGCGACACCCGCATCAATCCGTTTGATCTACCGCGAGTAATTGATACCGATGAGGCAGACGATGCGCTGAGGGCGAACTTGGTGACGCTGCATGGCCTGTTGCGGCAGATGCTGGGCGGCTCGCAGACGACAGCGGGCGGGCAGATTATCGCTGGACTGACAGCCGCTGAAGAGGCTGATATTGACCAGGCACTGATTGACACCTACGCCCGCGTCGGCATCACCGCTGACCCGTTGACCCACCATTCGACACCGCCAACTATCGCCGACCTCTACGATACACTGCTTCATATGGGCGGCACCGGGCCAAGCCTCGCCCAACGGCTCCGCAAGTTTACCTCGGGTACTTTCGCTGGTATCTTTAGTCAGCAATCAAACATCGATATCAATAACACCATGGTGGTCTTTAATATCCGCGACCTCGAGGACGAATTGCGGCCGATCGCCATGTATATTGTCCTCAATCACATTTGGAATATTACACGCACCGACCAAAAGCGGCGCATGCTGATCGTCGATGAGGCGTGGCAGCTGATGCGCTACGACGACTCGGCCAACTTCCTGTTTTCTCTCGCCAAGCGCGCCCGCAAATACCAGCTCGGCCTCACGACCATCACCCAGGACGTCGAGGACTTTATGGGTAGCAAGATGGGTCGGGCCATCGTCGCTAACTCGTCGATGCAGCTATTGCTCAAGCAATCAACCAGCGCCGTTGATGTCCTTTCCAGTGTCTTCAAGCTAACCGAGGAAGAGCAAAAACGCCTCGCCAATTTCCCGGTGGGGCAGGGGCTATTCTTTGCCGGACAAAACCACGTTCACATCCAGATTCAGGCCAGCGACACCGAATACGAACTCATCAACACCTCGCCGATCTCTCGACACCAACTACCATCAGAAACACCACTCGGCGGGTACGGAGCAGTGTAGTATAATTGGAGGCATATGGCAACAGCAACAAAACCGCCGCGATTTGACACCACGACCGATCCCGATGCTGATGGGCGAGCAAATCCGTTTGAGCTACACGATGATTCATCGGAGCGACTGAATGCTAGTGAACAGGCAGCGCTTGACCAGATAGAGGCTGGTCTACGAGATGATGGCCTTGAAAATGACCCGTTCGGCTACCAGGCGAATCGAGATACCAACATTGAAGCTGCCGCGCAAAAAATAACAGACGAAGAGAACAGTGCTGCAAATCAAGGACCACAAAGTGGTTTTTATCAGCCGGGAGGCTCCAAGCGGAACAAGCCTAAGGGTCGAGGTGCCAAGCTCATTGCTCTTGCTAAAAAACGCGGCGGTATTGTTGGTTTAATGATATTATTTGGTGTTGGCGGTGGTCTGCTGGCTTCAATATTTGGTCCGGCATCAATGCTCATCAACCTCATGGAAAACCTAACCCTTGGCAACGATTCTAGTTCAGTTGTCTCTGAACGGCGTCTCGCAAAAAACTTGGCGAATATGATCACAAAGCCCGGCGTTTGCAATAGTAAAAAGATGAAGTGCAAGGCCGGCACGATTTCAAACAAAGGCTTACGCCGTCTCGCAAAGCACGGCGTTGTAGCGGCCGATGCTAAAGGCAATCCGCTTAATCTAAAAAGGCTTGGCTACCCCAGTGGTAACCCAGAAAAGTTCATCGTTGACGGTAAACATATCAAGGCTCAAGACTTGCCCGGTTTTTTAAGTGCTAAAGAAAACCGTGGTCTTGCCGCCAAAGTCCTTGGTCGATCCGGTGCATTTAACATGCGGTTTCGTGTCTGGTCAAGTAAGTATCTCGCCAAAAAGTTCTTTAGTAAGTTTAAGCGCATAAAGCGAAACGGGGGAGCGGCCACGTGGGCCGAAGAAAACAAAAAGAATAACCGACAAAATCAAGGCCCAACCGGCTCTGACGGTGAAAAAAAGAAGACCCCATCTGAAGAATATCGTGCTGACGATAAAGTAAACCAAGCAGACATCGAAGAGTCTGGCAACAAAGCCAAAACGCATGCCGACAAAAAACTGAAGCGTGCGCGGCGTGCTGGCTCAGCCTATACCCTCGCAACAGGTGCCTGTATCGCTGGACATGTGCCCGACTTTATCGTTGGCGGTGTCGCTGGAGCGCAAATGGCGGCACTTATCCCACCGATAGCTAATATCGTTCTCTCACCAGGATCACAACAAAAGGCTTCAGGCCTTGATCCGCGCTTCGCAATGACTGCTGCTGGTATGGAGTTTGTTGGCACAATGTTAACCGCTCGCCACAAAGGCAGTAATGGCAAAGCCGAGTCAGCCCTTGATTCACCACTCCTGCTTTCTGCTATGGGCGTCAATAAAAATAAAGTTCCGCTATCTGAAAAATTTGCACCCGGACTTAAAGTTCGTCGTCATCCAGCCATCCAAGCGATGTATCAATATAAAGATGCCACCAAGGGCGCCTGCAACGTCATCATGAGCGACCAGGCTATGTACACAGCCATGGCCGTCGATGCAGCAGTGACAGTCGTGGCAGCAAAGACGCTTATAGGTGGTATTGTCAAGGCAGTAGGTGATTTTGCAATCTCTCAAATTACCTCTGTCATTATAGGCGAAATAACCAAAGCGGCCACAAGTGCAGCTGTTCAGGCGATATTCAAAGCCATCGTTGGCGATAATGACATTGCGAATGCTAAGGGTAAGGAGTTTGGTGATATGCTCGGAACATCGGCTGGTGCATTTTTTGCAGCAGCAAATTCAGCAAAACATCTGCCGGTATTGTCTAAAAAAGGCCTCTCTAGTTTTAATCAAGTTCGTCTCGCTAACGAGCGACAACAACGTGAATACGACATCGCCTCACTCAGCCCATTCGACACCTCTAGTCGCCACACATTCCTTGGCAGCCTCACCTTTAACCTGCGTCAGATGATGCTCCAGTCTGGTAGTTACAATAATTCATTCGCATCAATCTTCTCTAATATCATCCACCTCCCAGCAATGGCGCTTTCATTTGGAGCCACCGCCAATGCGAGCGATAACTACTCGGCAAATTACTGTGGTTACGCCGAAGACTTTGGCTTAAAGTCCGAGGTTAATGGCCGCGATGTTACTCCAGCAGTAAACTTTGCTGGCACTGGGTGTACCGGCTTTACTAGGCAGCAGGACGATATGGGTGTTGAGGAGGCACGAGAGATCCTGGCAAAGGCTGGGTGGATCGATGAAAGTGTTGATATAGAAAAAGAAGACGACATTGAGGCATTGGTCAGTAAAGGATATATAAAAGACAATACCCCACTAAAGTCGTTTATTGAGTCTTGTAGTGATGTCAGTTCGGCAGAATACTCAACCAATATGGCCGGCTGCGTCCTTGATGAATCTAGTACCAGGCAAAGTACTGGCAAGATCTCCAGTGGCGGCTATCGCCCTGTTGTCGAAGGTGAAAATGGCAAGACAAGCGCTGACACCGACTTTGGCTCCGTTGATACTGCTGACGGCAAAGCCCTTGCTGCCATCTCCGTCTTCTTGATGGATTATCAGATCCAAAATTCCATTAACGGCGAAGACGACGAAGAGCTTGTCGGCAGCAACCAGTCTAATAGCGCCTCAAACTCCCAAACCGGCGAAAATCTCGACCAAATTAAGATGTACTATCAGTCAGAAGAGCCATGGAAGAATAAAAAATACGGCATTGGTAATATTGGTGATTGTGGCTGCGCGCCAACCTCTATGGCTGCTATCGTCTCGACTGTCGGCAATACAACCGTTGATCCAGAAAAAATGGCTGAGTTTTTCTATCAAAACGATGGCCAGAGGGGTGGTGAGCATTGTGGTTCGAATTGGATATGGGAAAGTAAAGCTCAGCTATTTAAGGATAAGTTCGGTATTACGATCAAGAAAGTACAGCCAAGCGCCGAGAATGCCTCAAGAGGTCTGTCCGAGGGTGGCCTAGTTCTTATATCAGTTGGCGGGAAAACACCGTTTATCCAGGGTGGTCACATTATGTTTATTCGCGGAAAAACTGCTGACGGTAAGTTCCTCGTTGGTGACCCGAATAAGCGCTCCAACACCGAAAATAAAGCCGGCTTTGCGGCGAGCGAATTTCACTTTGGTGAAAAGGCAGACAAGGGTAAAAATGAAGAGAATGATGGCACAACAGGTATGTGGGTGATCACTGGACCGAAAAAAGTTGGAGGACGGTCATCGTGAGAGAGTTTCTTTTAGCACACAAAACAGCAATTATTGCTACGTTATCATTCATCATACTCTCCGCCTCAGTCGTTGTCGTCATTCTGCTGCTACCACCCGCCAACCCATCGACCCCACCGCAATCGCCTAGTAACAACCAATCAGAGGGTAAACAGTACGAGGGACCAACCGGCGGCAGTGGCCAGCCAACAGCGCAGCAGCTGATCCTCAGCGGGTGGGATACGAAGAATAGCGCCAATAAAACACTGGCCGCATTCATCAATGATGACACCCAAAATTCACTCGTTGCAGCGATTCTTCGCCACTACGTAAGTAAACATGCGACCTCTGATACCCTTGTGTCTGGAGCGATCACTAATGTAGTTTTTGACGAAAAGGTAATATCATTCACCGTGACTGTTAACAACACCGCCGCGTATGTCGTGCAGTTTACTATCGCGGATAACGCCGTCACCATTCGAACCGCAAGTGGGGAGCCAGTAGCGTTATGATAGATAGCATGAATTATTACTCCCAGCAGCCACGTGACGATAGGCGATCGTTGATGATTATGGCCGGACTGTGCGTCGCGGCGATTGCGCTGATAATCGTCATTATTCTAGTTGTTATCCGCAACAACACTCCATTAAATCCAGGACCAACTAAAAATCTTATAATCCCAGAAAAAATATTGCGCGAATCAGCCTCCGCTGCTTTTACCAACCTGCGAGTTGCGACAACACCGCGACAAATATTTATCGAAAAAATTGACTTCGAAAATGAGTGGATCTTTCTGAAAGCAATTGCCGCCAATGTTGCGACCACCAATCCATCGCGCACATTATATGTCATATTAAAGAAAGATGATCGCGGCAATTTACAGCTCATCGCATACTCAACCGGCAGAGAGGCGTGGCGGACAACTGACGGTAACATACTACCGGATAACGCGAGAGAGCGAGCGAGGAAATTATGGAACGAAAATTAGTCTTGCAAAGGGTTGTTATCGTTATATCAATTATTTCGCTGCTTTTTGGGAGCTCACCGGTATTTGCCGAACTAAATACCGACCAACTGCGCGCGACATTTGAAGACAATAGTATCCTTTTTAGTAATAATTCTGAAGATACAAACTGTTCACCAAATGCCGCACAGCGGGCGGGCGATGCCGCAGGAGAGTTGGTCGGTGAAGATAATCTAAAGAAAGCATTTAATTATTTTATATCCAAAGGTGCACCAAAGTTTGTTGCAGCAGCAATCGTTGGTAATTTATATCAGGAGTCAAAAGGTAACCCAATTCTTCGTCAAAATAAAGGCTCCGAGCCAAATCCGCTCAAGGCCGGCGGTAAGTATCACCCGTGGAACCCGAGTAAACCGGCTGGTATGGGCGATGCCTGGGGAATCGCCCAATGGGACCCGGGTGTAGCCGTCCTTTACTGGCAACAGCAGGCTGGCGTCCAGGGTGATGTTACCAGTCTCGAGGTGCAACTAGCTATCGTCTGGTGGCAACTCCAGAACCTTGCACCAACTTCACGTAAAAACGTTCTTGCCGAAATGACGGCCTCGGGCAACGTAAACGAGGCAACCTCTATTATGGTAAAGAAGTTCTTTGGTGCTGGTATTCCACGAACCGATATTCGCGCGGCTTATGCTAACAAAGCCATGAGCTGGGAGCCAGATCCTTCTATCGCAGCCGCAGCGGCTTCTGGTGCCGCTACTAACTGCAGTGATGATAGTGGAGGTGGAGGCGGCACCATCTCCGAAGGTGGCCTCAACGAAGAGCAGGCAAAGAAATTCATGATGAATTACGGCGAAAATAAGAACAATGAAAGCCAGAAGGCTATGGGTGGTTACCTGTGGAATAATTGTAATGGTGGCGGCTCGAATTGTGTGTCGTTCTCTGTATTCTTTTTAAACAAGTTCACTTCTACAAAAGGCGTCTATACACCCGGAAATGGAGAGGCGGTTGTGTCATACTTAAGGAGCAACAGGCGCGTGCCAACCGGCAAAACACCAAAGGTTGGAGCAATATTTAGCTGGAACGGTGGGCGGTATGGACATACTGGTGTCGTCCTCGGCATTCACGGTGATACTGTTATCGTTGGCCAAGCAAGCTGTAGTGGTCCCGGTAAGGGGCGCGGTGATGGTACACAATCGGGTGGCGGATCTGGTTTCATTCGCGTAGGTAAGATCAACGAGACAAAGGCGTGGCTCGGTCGCCTACCAGATGAGTTTGCCTACCCAGAAGTTGACATGTCGGCAGTAGCAAGTTATGTTGGAGCAAGTACAAGTGGAGGCGGTGGCAATGTTGCACTATAATAAAAAACTACTTTTCATTATCTCGGGGTTTATCGGCGTTGTTATTATCGCTACGATTGCCTATACGCTGCTGCTACGCAACCCTCTTGGCGGAGAAATGCATATTGAAAACCTCAGTACATATACGAATGGTAAACCGACCGACACTAAAACCCTCGAAACAATCCGTCACGCATTATATACCACCATCCGTAACAATTACGCTGGCAATTTGCCGGACAATTCCATTAAAGACATCCTTATTCGTGATGGGTCATTCAAGCAGACTCGTGATCAAGCGAAAGACATCCACACCGTTAACTTCATTGTTGATATTAAAAGCCTACAGCAGTCGTATCTCGTTGAATATACGTGGTCACAAAAAACCAATCTTGACGAGGATGCCCAGTATCAATATGGTACAACCGTTTCATGCCTACCAACTGATCAGCTAATATACGGTTATTTTGGCTGTAATGATGACTTTTCACGAATGCGTGGACTACGAAGCCCGTATCTAGTTGTCAACTGGAGCGGCCAAAATGATCAGTACGGCAATTCATTATCTAACCAACTAACCGGCAATGACACTGACTACATTGAGAAGCTAATCATGAGCGATTATTCTTATGACCACAAACTATCACGTATCGCTACACAAACAACGATAAAAGATATCGTACGTGATACATCATCAGGAAAAAATACGCTATCATTTACTATTACTGTTGAGGATAAATTAGCCTACAATATCACTATTGATTACGATAATAGTCGACGAATTGCCATTACTCAAGACGGTCGATCACTCAACTAGCCTAGCGCTTCAACGGCATAACAATATGCATACAATCTGGCGTGGGGGTCTGCTCGCGGATGACGCATGGCGACAGTTTGCCGTTAAACGAGAAGGTGACAGTCTCGCCATCAGTGGCGCCAAGTGACTCGATCAGATAACGAGAATTGAGCGTAATCTCGCCGTCGCTCGACACCTCGGCACTAGCCTCAGAGGTATTCTCACCGAGCTCCGAAGCAATTGAATGGATTGATAGTAGCGCTTGCTCGTGACTAGCCTTGAGGGTAATGCCGCCACCCGATTCGCGCGCAAAGAGACTGGCAACCTTGGTGATGCGCAGGAAATCGGCTTTTCTAATTACCACCTCGGTCTCGGCGAGTTTAGGAATCAGTTGACGATAGTCGGGAAATTTGCCATCGATCAGCCGACTCACGATCTCTAGATGATCCGTCCGAAACCCGACCTGTGTTTCATCAAAAAACAAACTTACGTCACTTGTTTCGGTATCGAGACTCCGCAGCACCTCCTGGAGTGTCGATGCTGGCACGATGGCGGTAATTTCACCGTCAAATCTCATCAGCCGTTTCTCCGCCAACCGATAACCGTCCGTGGCCGCTAGATACAACTCACCATTATAGGTATGCCAGTACACACCAGTTAACACCGCCCGCGTGGCATCACTAGACGTCGCGATAATGGTTTGCGAAACTGCCTTTTTTAGCTCATCGGCACTCATATCCAGTCGCACCGCCGTCTGCTCATCCACTGTCGGTAGCTCCGGAAACTCATCCGCCACGACACCATTAATAACGGATGAAAACTTGTCTGCGGTCAGATGTAGATGCTCGTCCTTAACCTCCAACTCGACCGTACCACTTGGCAGGCTGGCGACAAACTCGCTCACTAGTCGGGCTGGGATAGTTATCGAGCCGGGCCTCTCGACCTTGGCGCCAACATACTGGGTAGAGGCGATCTCCAGATTCGTCGCCGCTACGACCAGCCGAGAGCCATCGGTTCGTAATAAAATGTTATTCAGTATCGCCAGTTCGTTACGACTGGCGGCGATGCGCCCGACATTAGCGAGGGCTCTGGCGAGGTTTTCTTGGGTGACGGTGAGCTTCATATTCTTATTATAATCCTTTTCTTATTTTTATTCAGTGGTTAGTAATAATAGGTGCTGTGGAAACTGGGTAAATATTGTGTTCAAACAGGGGTGGTAACAGTGCTGTGCCGGTGGAAAAAGTAGTGGATTGGCTGTGTATCATGTCGTGGATAATATGCTGATTATCCATGCGGTGGTGTGAGGTTTGTCTGCGCACGGCCAAGGTGGTGGATAGTCGTTCACAAGTTTGTCGCTGGTTATGCGCACGTTTTACCCAGGTTTTACACATAGAGTTTGTCTCGGATGTCATTAATTTGTTCACGAATGTTGACGCTGATAAGCATCTCCTTGCTAATTTTGTCAACCGAATGAATGGCGGTGGTGTGGTCTTTGCGGCCAAGCTCTTGGGCAATTTTTGGAAAGCTCATCTTGAGCTCGCTGCGCAGCAGGTACATGGCAATTTGGCGTGGCTGCATGATGTATTTATCGCGCTTTGGTGAACACACATCCTTGACCTCAACGCCAAAGTGGCGAGCAGTTTTGTCGATAATTTGCTTGGCGGTGATATGTTGCGGGCGAGAGCGCTTGATATTACCGAGCAGCCCCTCGGCGGTTTCGGCATCGGGCGTGATGTTCTGCATCTCGGCGTAGGCGAGGAGTTGATTGAGCGCCCCCTCAAGTTCGCGAATATTGGTCTTGAAATTGGTGGCGAGATATTCAACGACATCAGCGGATAATTCGACATTGCTCAGGCCGGCCTTGGCAGTAACGATAGCGCAGCGAGTTTCATAATCGGGCATCTGCACGTCAATCGTCATGCCCCACTCAAAGCGACTGCGCAGGCGGTCGGTCAGGGTAGGGATGCTTTTGGGCGGCTTGTCAGAGCTGATGATAATTTGCTTGTCGTTTTGGTGTAGGTCGTTAAAGGTGTGAAAGAACTCGTCCTGAGTTTTTTCCTTATTGGCGATAAACTGCATATCGTCAACGATCAGGACATCGACGTTACGATATTTATCGGAAAATCCTTTTTTCTTGAAGCGAATCGAGTCGAGAAATTCACTCACAAAGGTCTCGGTGGTGGTATATAGTACGCGGGCGGAGGGTTGGCGCTTAATAATCTCGTTACCAACGGCCTGCATTAAATGGGTCTTGCCAAGCCCCGAACCGCCATAGAGATAAAGCGGGTTATATTTGGTGCCAGGACTAGCGGCAATTGCTTGACAGGCGGCGTGCGCCAAGTCATTACTCGAGCCAACGATGAAGTTGTCAAAGGTATAGCGCGGGTTGAGGTTGGTTGCTGATTTTTTAGACTGCTTGATGATCGGTTGGGTGGCGGCCGCTGAATTTGGTTCATCACGGCTGAGGCGCTGCTTTCGAGCAGCTGTTTTTTTGGGTCGAAAATGAATCGTCGAGACCGCAAGGCCGCTTCGCTTCAAGCCGTCAGCGATGCGCTGATAGTAGCGTTTTTCCAGCTGTGTCAACACGAAGGGGTTGGGTGATAGGACGGCCACCTCATTAGCAGATATAATGTCAAGCTCGGTCGACTTAAACCAGGTCGAAAATGACGATGGCGGAATTGAAACCTCAATTTCACCCAGCACTCCCTGCCAAATAGCTTGACTATTCAC